>CAYZKL010000057.1:14606-19966 GCA_964478855.1 uncultured Flavipsychrobacter sp. | reverse complement strand
CGTAACTGCTCTGCCTGCTGCAATTGCAGGTGCTACAGCGGTTTGTACCAGCGTTACCACAACTACAACATTATCTGATGCTACTCCGGGCGGAGTTTGGAGCAGTTCTGCACCCGGTACTGCAAGTATAGATGCTGCAGGCGTTGTTACAGCAGGTATGTTTGGTACAGCAACGATCACCTATACAGATGGAACGACAGGATGTTTTGTAACCTCGCCTATGGCGGTGAATAATCCTCCTATTGCTATTGTTCCCGGATCACCTGTCCGTGTATGTGAGGGTCTTACTGTTTCTCTGTCTGACGGAGTTGCCGGTGGTGCATGGTCAAGCAGCGCACCTACTACAGGTTCTGTAGCACCAACGGGAGTTGTAACGGGTATCGCAGCCGGTACCACCACTATCACTTATGATATTCCCGGTTGCCCGGTTGTAACGAGGAATGTAACTGTAAATGCCACACCTCCAGCTATTATCGGCCCATCAAGTATATGTGTTGGTTCCGGAACCACATTCAGTGATGCAATACCCGGAGGCACATGGTCCAGCAGCGCTCCGTTAGTTGCGAACTTTACCACGGCACCCACGTTGGATGCTTTGATATTGGGTACCACGACCATCACTTATACTCATCCGACAACATCATGTTATACCACATCGTTAATTACCGTAGTTGCGGCACCGCTGGCTATTACCGGTCCCAGAACGGTGTGTGACGGTTCAACTATCTCATTAAGTGATGCGGCTTCTCCGGGTGTATGGTCGAGCAGTGTTCCGGGTGTTGGGTCAGTAACCCCTTCTGGGATAGTGACAGGTGTATCGCCTGGTGTAACAGTTATCAGCTATACAATGAGTGGTGTTTGTAATGCACTACATACCGTTACAGTGCATCCGCAACCTTTAGGAATAATTGGTACTCCCCTTGTATGCCAGAATGCAACTGTCTCCTTAAGTGATGCTACTCCCGGTGGTATATGGACATCGTCTAATATTACACAGGCAACTGTGGGCTCAACGACAGGAGATGTGAGAGGCGTGCTGCCATCTACAACCGCGGTGATCTCATATACACTGCCTACAGGCTGTTTTGCATTGCGAACGGCAACAGTGTTACCATCACCAATATCGCTTATTACACCTGCGGGTGCTACATCATTCTGCACCGGCGGATCTGTGGTGCTTAACGGGACGATCACTCCAGGATTTGATTATCAGTGGAACGGATTAGGCGGCCCGATAACCGGTGCTACCAATTCTTCTTATACGGCAACAACTACAGATAGTTTTACATTAACTGTTACCGGCACAAACGGATGTTTCACTACATCTACTCCGATGCATGTAGTAGCTTCCTTCCTCCCGGGTATCAGTAATGCAGGGCCAACATCATTTTGTTTTGGCGGATCTGTATTGCTTACTGCAAATGCTGCAGGAGCACTTGGTACAGTTAGTTATCAGTGGCAGAAGAATGGTGTGAATATACCTATGGCATTGAGTAATAATTATGTAGCCACATCATCGGGTATCTATCATGCTACAGTGACCATTACAGGTGTATCGGGAAGTTGTGTAGCAAATACACCTGATGATACAGTAAATGTTTATGCACAACCAGCGCCATCGATTACCTATAGTGGTACAAATTTCTCTACAGGCGTTTATCCTACTTATCAATGGTACCTTAATTCCGTAAGTATTCCGGGTGCTACATCACGTAGCTATGCACCTCATTCAATAGGCAGCTACCGAGTACGGGTATCTGAAGGTAATGGTTGCTATGGTTACTCTGCAGAATATATGCTGAATAATGTAGGTGTTGCACAGATCAATAAATCGGATGTAAGTATATTCCCTAACCCAACGACCGGTAAACTGCATATTACAGCACCCGTAGCAGTAAGGGCAGTGATAACAGGTATGGAAGGTAAAATAATATCGGATATAGCTAATGCTAAGACTATAGATATCACCGCTGTGCCTGCGGGCATGTATATAGTGATGCTGTATGACGAGTATGGTGAAATGATCACAGTTGAAAAATTAATTAAGAACTAAGCCTTATTAAAATAATCAGTAACAATTAAATCTTGTACAATGAAGAATATAAATAAAGTCCTGCTGGTACTGGCCCTTCTCCTGGCAAACTCGTTTGCCGGTAAAGCCCAGGTACATGTATTCAATTATACCGGTAGTATCCAGTTCTGGACTGTACCGACAGGTATATATAATATAAGAGTGGATGCCCAGGGCGCATCAGGCGGAGGGCCTTTTGGTCCCGGGCTAATTGACCGTGGGGGGTATGGTGGTTGCGTTGTTTGTACGCTAGCTGTAGTACCAGGTCAGGTTTTCCAAGTGGTGGTAGGCGGTAGTGGCAGTAACGGTACCGTTATTGCCGGCGGCATCGGTGGATATAATGGTGGTGCAAATGGTGGTTATGAGTCAATATCTGCTTCTTATTCTGGTGGTGGTGGTGGTGGTGCCTCGGATATCCGTATCTCCCCTTTTAGCTTGTCTACGAGGGTGGTTGTAGCAGGTGGCGGCGGCGGTGCAGGTGGCGACTATACTTTTGCTCCTGATTCTGAACGTGGTGGTGATGGTGGCGGTACTACCGGAGAGGATGGTGTTTACGCTTATACATCGCCACACCCTTACGGCGGCGGCGGAGGTACTCCTGTTACAGGCGGAGCAGGCGCTGTTTTCGCAGGTTGGGGCTCTGGTGTTGCGGGTAGTCCGGGTGCCGGTGGAGTTGGCGGGACACCGTCTACCGGCGGCGGCGGTGGTGGTGGTTATTTTGGCGGCGGCGGCGGAAGCTGGGGCGGCGGCGGCGGCGGATCGTCTTATACGGATCCAGCAGCCTTGTCTCCTGTTCATACCCGCGGCTGTAATACGTCACCTGATGGTATTGTTACGATAACTGAAATTTGCATAACACCATCCGCAGGAGCAATCGTAGGCCCGACAAGTTTGTGCCAGGGCGATCCGGCTACATATACTAATCCTACAGGTACACCAGGTGGTGTATGGACCAGTAATACACCTGGCGTAGCAACTATAGATGCTGTAACAGGTGTATTGACCACAGGCGCTGCGGGTAGTACATTAATTGAGTACACTCTTACAATGGTTTGCGGAACAGCAACGACATCGATGGTTGTTACCGTAAACGCAGCACCTACACCAATAACAAGTCCGGGAACCCTATGTACAGGTAATCCTGTAACCCTTGGTTCAAGCCCATCGGGCGGAACTTGGGTGAGTACAGTACCTGCTGTTGCGACCATTGGTTCATCAACAGGTGTGATCACCGGCGTGGGAATAGGCACATCGGTAGTATCCTATACACTACCGGGTGGATGTTACCAGACCACAACAGTAAATGTAGTTGGTATAACAGGCCGCCAGAATGTTTGTATCGCTGATACTGCAGATCTTAGCGCTTCAGTGCCGGGAGGTACCTGGAGCACAGCAAACCCAGCAATAGCTACAGTTGATACAGCCGGTATAGTGAGTGGTGTATCAATAGGTGTAGTGAACATAACTTATACCACAACAGTGGGCTGTTTTGCAATAGCATCCATGACCGTAAACCCGATAGCGCCTATAGTGGGTAATGACAGTGTGTGCGTGGGTTCAGGTACCTATCTTACTAAAATAGTAGGAGGTGGTGTATGGACGAGCAGTTTCCCTGCGATAGCATCAATATCGAGCGACTCAGGCCTTGTATATGGCTTGTCTCCGGGTGTTACCAATATCACTTACACATTGCCAACAGGTTGTGTGGCATATGGTAATGTAACCGCAATTGCAATGCCATCGGCGATAACAGGTGTTAACCAGGTATGTCCTGGAGGCATTACCTCACTTGCTAATGCAACTCCGGGCGGAGTATGGAGAAGTAATAATCCGGGAGTAGCAACTGTTACACCTACTACTGGTGTGGTAACCGGTGTTTTTGCAGATACTACATCGATATATTATACCATATTACCAAACTGTACTGTGAGCGAAATAGTAACAGTGAATCCTACTCCTCAACCTATAGTAGCAAGATCGCCTATATGTCCGGGTATAGCAGATACACTGTTCAGTGCATCTCCGGGTGGTATGTGGAGCAGCAACACCCCTGCCCTTGCAACTGTTATTGATTCTTCTGGAATTACTTATAACCAGTTTGGCCCGGGCGGTACTGCTATTTTCAAATATACCTTGCCAACAGGCTGTACTACAACAACGGCTGTAACGATATTGCCAAGCCCTGTGCCGATAGTTACATACAACTGGATATCCAAGACGATGTACACGCCGGATATTTGGGAAGCTTACCAATGGTATGACAGCACTGAAGGTCTGATACCTATGGCTAATTCGCCAAACTGTGCGGCATTACATACTCAGTGGTACTTTGTAGAAGTAACTGATGTAATAGGATGTAAAGGACGTTCGGCTAAATTCCATTTCTGGATAGAGCAGCTTGGAGTAACGATACCAGAAGGAGTAAAAGTTCATATATATCCTAACCCTGCAACCAGTACGGTGAATATAGAATCATCTGTGAAGGTGAAAGCTATACTGAGCGCAATGGATGGCAGGAAACTGACAGAGACGGAAGATGCGAAACAGATAGATGTGAGCAAACTGGCTAACGGAGTGTATATGATAACTCTCTATGACGAAAGCGGCCAGGTAGTAACTGTTCAGAAATTAGTGAAAGAATAATATTCATAGATTGTTTTTAAAGAGCTGCCGTCAAAAACGGCGGCTCTTTTTTTGTAAGCTGCAACAGGCAAAGTATATTTATATTTTATGGCGAAGAAAAATAATCAACCTGTAAATAATAATGCAATGAATAAGCAGCGGCCTGCACCTGCATCTGCGCCACCTGCATCATTCATAGATCTGTTTAAGGATGGTAATGTGCATAGAAAGGGTCACCTGTTCATTATAGCCGGAATCGTGATACTGGTGTGGCTGTTTCTGAGTACTTGCCTCAATAACCAGCTGACCAATTGGGATGACCCCGGCTATATAAAGGACAACGCATTGATCAAAGACCTGTCGGCAGAGGGGTTGAAGAATATTTTTTCTACCCCGATAATGGGTAACTATCATCCGATAACAATACTTACGTACGCCATAGAATACAGCTATGTTCGCCTGCAACCATGGCTGTATCATTTTGATAGCTTGTTATTACACATACTGGTAACGGTTTTGGTATATTGGTTTGTATTTAAGCTGACGGGAAAAGTAGTAGCAGCCGCCGTTGCCGCCTTGCTATTCGGGCTGCACCCGATGCATATTGAATCGGTGGCATGGCTGGCGGGCCGCAAAGATGTGGTGTATGCAGCATTTTACATGGCTG
>CAYZKL010000057.1:0-14596 GCA_964478855.1 uncultured Flavipsychrobacter sp. | reverse complement strand
ATCAATTATGTGCGGACCGAAGAAGGGAAGAGGACCAAGTGGTATATCGGAGTCATCGCATTGTTCATTTGCTCGCTGTTATCTAAGCCGGTAGCAGTAGTGTTGCCTGTAACGTTGCTGCTCATAGACTATTTTGAGCAAAGGAAATTTGATAAAAAGGTAGTGATTGAAAAGCTACCTCACTTTGCTATAGCTGTGGCGTTTGGTATCAGGTCGATGATCGACCAGAGAGCTTTTGGTTCATTGATCGCAGAAAGCCAGGTATATAATGCGATCGAGCGGATAGGGCTTGGGGGGTATGCATTTGTTACCTACTTATGGAAAGCGGTTGTGCCTGTTGGCCTTAGCTGCTTTTATCCATATCCGGACAAAGTGGATAGTGCATTGCCATTTGTTTATTACCTGTATCCGTTAGCAATCATTGCAGTTGCCACACTGATCTGGAAATTTGCAAGGAAGAACAGGGTAGTTATTTTTGGATCACTTTTTTTTCTTGTAAACATTGTATTGCTATTGCAATTTATTCCGGTAGGTGGTGCCATAGTAGCAGACAGGTATTCTTATATCGCTTACCTGGGGTTGTTCTTTATTGCCGGTTGGGTTGTATCTGAATTATATAAGCCGGGCATTAAAACTAAATGGGGTGTAGTAGCGGCAGGGATCACATTAATATATTGCTGTGCACTGGGCTACCTGAGCAATGAGCGCTGTAAAGTATGGTATGACACTACCAGCCTTTGGAAGGATGAAATAGAGAAGGAACCTTTGCGTGCCCCAAATGCATATAATAACCTCGGGTTTAATTACTTCAACAAGTTCAACGAATCTGTGAACCAGGCAGAACGTAAGCTATACTATGATTCATCATTCTACTACCTGAACAAGGCGATAGAGATAGCTCCTACATTTGTGAACTCATACATATCACTTGGAGAACTGCAACGAACAGTGGGTAATTATGCAGCAGCGAAAAGCCATTACTATCGTGCGCTGAGCCTGAAAGCAGGCGATGAAGATGCCAATGCATATCTTGGCCTTGCCATCATTTATGCCATAAACCGGAATGCTGATTCTGCCGGTTTTTGTTTCAAAGAGGCACTGCGGCTAAAACCCTATTTTCCTGAGGCGCACAGTAACTACGGTAATTTCCTGAACATGACGGGTAGGCATGATGAGTCGCTGGTGGAGTATGGTGTGGCAATAAGGCAGAACCCGGATATGTATGCCCCTTACCTGAACAGGGGCAGAGCTCTGCAACGAATGAAGCGCGTAGACGAGGCAATGAAAGATTTTGAAACGGCGTTATTGCTGCAACCCGATATGGGAGAACTATACTATGCCCGGTCTTACTGCTATGCAATGAAGGGTGATAAAGCAAGGGCAGTACAGGACATAGAGAAAGCGCTTGGGCTGGGTTTTAACCAGATAGACCAGAATTACTACCGGGCCATGAAAGGAAGGTAATGGTAATATAAGAATTAAGGAAGCGATGGCAAAGAAGCATAAAGCGGAGCAACAAGTGAAGTATGGTATAACTGCAAGTACGACTACTAAAGAAGTGGCCGTAGGCAAGGAAGCAGGTATCAGCCGATCTGCTCACTTATGGCTCATGGCAGGGATAGTTATTGTGACAGGACTTTTTTTTAGCACCTGCCTTGATAATCAATTTACCGGCTGGGACGATCCGGGCTACATCAATGATAATCCATACATAAAAGACCTGACGCTACAGGGTCTGGCGAAGATATTCTCTGTGCAGGTGATGGGTAACTATCACCCCCTGACGATACTGAGCTATGCAATAGAATACAGGATGGTGCAACTGGAGCCATGGCTATATCACTTTGACAGCCTTGTATTGCACCTGATCGTTACTGTGCTTGTATATTGGTTTGTAGTGTTGCTGAGCGGGAGGCCAGTGGCAGCGGTCATCACTGCATTGCTTTTTGGCATTCACCCTATGCATGTGGAGTCTGTGGCGTGGGTATCCGGCAGGAAAGATGTATTGTATGGTGTTTTTTATGTGGGTGCATGTATTGCGTACCTGTACTACCTGGCAGCCGAAAACGGCAGGCGAGCTGTATCCTACAGCTTAGTGTTGATCTTGTATGTGCTTGCACTGTTAGCAAAACCTGTGGCTGTAACATTGCCTGTCGCACTGTTGCTTATTGACTACTATAAGGAACGAACGTGGAACAAAAAGAACCTGATTGAAAAGATCCCCCACTTCTTGCTTGCGATAGCTTTTGGTATCATATCCATTAACGTGCAACATGCAGCCGGTGCAATGGCTATGCAGAAGATAGTATATGCGCCATGGGAAAGGCTGGCGCTGGGAGGTTATGCACTGACCACTTATTTATGGAAAGCAGTAATACCGGCCTCGCTATGCTGTTATTATCCGTACCCGTTAAAAGTAAATGGTGTGCTGCCTTTATTATATTATGCATATCCGGCAATAGCGGGAGCTGTGATATACCTGGTATGGCGCTATGGACGTAAGAACAGGTTGGTGGTATTCGGTACATTGTTTTTTATCGGTCATATTGCTTTGTTATTACAGTTTTTGCCGGTAGGAGATGCGATAGTAGCGGACCGATATTCCTATATTCCTTACCTGGGTTTATTTTTCATAGCAGGAATATGTTTGTCTGAACTGTATTTGAAGTATGGGTATATAATACTTGCGGCGGCAGCTGCTTACATAGGAATACTTGGTATTGTGAGTCGGGAGCGTTGTAAAGACTGGTATGATTCAATGTCGCTGTGGCAAGACGAGATAGCTAAAGCCCCTGCACAGGCGCAGGCAGCGTATAATAATCTTGGGTTTATTTATTACAGTAAATGGTCAGCTGCAACAAATGTGGGTGATAAAGTTGTGTATTACGACTCTGCAATTTATTGCATGAATAAAGCTATAGCACTAAAGCCGGATTTTGCGAACCCATATGTAGCAATGGGCGAGCTGATGCGCAATGCGGGGCAGTATGCAGAAGCTAAGAAACATTACTACCGTGCGCTGACGATACTGCCAAAGGAATCGAACCTGTATGTGGGTATGGCCATACTGTATTATATCAATAAGGAGTATGACTCTTGCGGGTATTACTTCAGAGGTGCACTTCGGCTGAATCCTTCAGCAGAGTCGCATGGTAATTATGCAAACTACCTGAGCGTGGCCGGGAAGACCGATTCTGCTATTTACGAGTTCGGCATTGCAATATCAATGAACCCGGATATGTATTCATCTTACCAGAACAGGGCTAACCTGTACCAGGATGCCGGTAGATGGGAGGATGCATTAAGCGATATTAATAAAGCGATACGCCTGAACCCTGATCTTGGGGAGTTATACTACTTGCGTTCTAAATGCGATACCCATTTTCATGATAAAGGTAAAGCGATGCAGGACCTGGAAAAGGCCACATCCCTTGGCTATAAAGCGGATAAGGGATATTACGAGGCGCTGAAAAATTTGTAGTTAAAGACCCATTGAAGTCCTAATGCTTTCCCAAGTGCTGTCCATCCGCATTTTGTCTATTGTTTTATTAGTCACACTGACCTCAGCAATAGCACCTATGAAATTATGAAACTTACCCAGGTTGCCGATGGCGAGTGGTGCTACAGAAACATTCACAGGATTTCCTAATTCCATACTTCCGAGGAGTGTGCCATTGTCGTAAATATCCATATGGCCAGGAAACGCATTGAGTACACAGTAGTGCCATTGCTTGTATGCGAGGTTGTAAGCGGCACCACGCCCGTAGACCCAGAAAAAGTATTTAGAGGAATTGACCACATTGCCGATAACAAATCCGCTGGAATCCTGTGTGTTGCCGGCGAGTGTGGCACCGGGGAACATTTGAGGGGAGGAATAAAACAATACTTCTACAGAGAATGAGGGTGCAAGCGTTATATTTTTGATTCCGGCAGCATCAGTAGCGCGCATGCGTAATGAGGTAGTATCATCGGTGTATTTACGATGAATAATGACGCTATCCCTGTTCGCCAGGAATGTTTGTGCCGGTAACCGCACTTTTCTTTTATCGAGCCGGTAAATAGTCTCTGAGTTGTACTTATACTCATAAGATGCGGATAGTTCTGCAAGGGGAACCGTATAAAAGGGGTGGCGGGTAACCCATTCGGGCTCGAGGAAAATACTGAATGATGAATCTCGTATGATGTTGGTCATCCGGTTGAGGTCGGACTTAAGAAACAGGTCTTCGAGCCCGGGAGTGAATGCAGACCGTAGGGTGTTCTCATCGTAGAACAGTCCTTCCAAAGTAAGCGTGGTGAGCATGAATATCTTTTCACGATCCGCAGTGTTGCGGACCACGAAGTCCCTGTTCCGTTCTATATGTCCCTGCTCTACCAACTGTAATTCTTTATCTTCTTCCTGGGAGATCATATCTACTATCTTGCCTGCACTGCAAATAGTTTCCACAAACGAGAAGGATATGAGGAACAGGAATAGTGTAAAAAATATATTAAGCGGCAAGATGTTATGCTTTTTGACTGTCTGCCAAAGTTCATCTCCCAGCAGGGTAAGCAGTATAAGTGCAAAGCCGGTACTCATGGCAAAATTGGAGTTGTGGCTGCGCCCCTGGAAATAGACCATGTATCCAATACCAATAAGCGAGACAAGGAAAATAATGATTGACCGATTCGTAATGGTTTTACGGTACAAGTGGACCATGCTGTACAACATACCGGATACTAGTATAAACACAATTATATTCCACGGGTGGATAAGCGACATGGGTAGCAGACCAAACCCAAGCCGTGAAAAAACTATGATGGTACTGAATATAGCTCCAAGATCGGGTGCAGTGCCATAAATAAGAAGAATGAGGAACTTGTAGGTGTATAACACTGCACAAGCAACAGCGAATGCTGATACCGGGTAAAAGGCAAGTTGCTTCCATGCTATTTTGCCCTGTGCGCTGTACACATCCTTATACATATTAGCAGCTACCCAAGAGAGATAGCACACCAGGCCGAACTCAGGGTTCCATAGGATGAAAAAAGCCATGAGGGTGGTAATGATAAAATAGAACAGCCGTGTCGGTCGGTTTAAATAAAGTACCGTGAGGAAGGTAAGCGTAGACGGTATGATGTAACGGATGGAGTAAAAAGAGAAAACACTATCGAAAGGAGTAGTGAGTTTGAAATTGAAATACGGGAAAAAGATAACGGTGATAAAGCCGAGGAAGAGGATAACATTGGAACGGGTAAATTGGCGGAGGACATAAAAGTTCAACGCAAAAGACACAGTAGTAAGCACGGCCATTACCCCGGAGAATGTAAGGATACTGAGTCCGGTGAGCTTAAATATGGGCATCAGGAAATGAGGGTACAGGCCGTAGGTATTGGTAAAATGATCGACAAGCATAGGCTTTCCCGCAAATACCTGGGTCATGGAGAAGTAAACGGCATTGAAATCATATTTGTTCTGGTAAGCATAGGGCCAGCGAAAGATATTCATTGCGAAAATAGCTGCCAGTATTGCGGCGCTAAGCAAGTAGCCTGCTACATTGATGCCGGTATTAAACATTTTGCTTTCTTCCCAACGCCTGCTACGCAGGCCAATAAAAAACAGGCCGGCCATGAGTGGCAATATTATGAGCAGATACACCCCCCAATAGTCGCCAAGGAAAAGATCTGCGAAATAGAAATGGAAGTTAGACCCGCCTACACGATCGCGGACGTTTTTGGCAGCAGGGCTGCCTGCTTCTGTGCCAAACGGATTTGGAGCGGTAAGGCCGGCATATAATAATACAATGACAGCGGCAGCACATAACAATGAAATGATGAGCCATGTATTGCCCGAAGAAAGTTTTTTTATGATTGATGACCGGGAGTATAGAGCATAAGCACCCAGCAGCCCGGGTATAATAGTAAAGACCCCAAGCCGGAACAACATGGACTCGACAGGCTCAGGACTTGTATCGCCATAGATGAGTAATTCTTTTGCCTCACGAAGGATCGCATCGATATCGGGATGGTAAACCTGTGCGACTATCCAGGCAAGAAGCACGTACGCGACCAGGACGGTAACGGCAGACAGTACCCACCGTAACAGTTCTTCTTTAACGGATGAGTCGGTATGTTGGTCGGTTACAGGTGAGTTCATGATCTATTCTTAGCAGATTGGTGTTTAAAAATATTCAAATTATTTCACCCGAGTTGATTCTGATTTTTTATATATAACCATGATAAAGGCTAAAAGGGAGCAAATTATATTAGAAATTTACCGGAAACCCCTGATTGCATGATGATAATTAATATTATTAATGAGAATTATCAAATTACTAATTCAGTTTTTTTCACAATATTTCCATATCTTTGCCGCTCGAAAAAAGTGTATTTATTTTAAATTATTGATGCAAATGTCTCATTTTACAGCTGAAAAGAAGGCGAACATTTTTAAAACCTTTGGTGGCAATGAAACCAATACGGGTTCCATCGAAGCGCAGATCGCAATGCTCACAGAGCGTATTAACCATATCTCTGCCCACTTGAAGACCAATAAAAAGGACTTCTCGTCGAACCGTGGACTAATGTCAATGGTAGGACGCCGCAAGCGTTTACTTACTTACCTGAGCCACACCAACCTGCAGTCTTATCGTGGGTTGTTAGAAAAGCTTGGCTTACGTAAATAAGCATGGGCCAATAAGCTATTCCCAACTGATGAGGTTGGGAATTGTTTTTTTATGATGAAACGCGCAATGGGCGCGTATTTAAAACTTGTTGAGCGAGGTAACTATATTGAATTCACATTCTGTATCTTATTGCCTGTATGCTTAACTTAAAATTTCGCTGATGACTCCAAAACCAATTTCCGTATCGCTACAGCTTAGCGATGGACGAGAAATATCGATAGAAACGGGCAAGATGGCCCGCCAGGCCGATGGCGCCGTAGTGGTACGCCAGGGCAATTGTATGATCCTTGCTACAGTAGTAGCTAATAAAGAGCCTAAACCAGGGCAGTCTTTCTTTCCGCTGACAGTAGATTACCAGGAAAAGTTTGCATCAGCAGGCCGTATCCCGGGGTCATTTTTCAAGCGTGAAACACGACTGAACGATTCTGAAATACTTATCTCACGTCTTATTGACCGTGCATTGCGTCCATTGTTCCCTTACGATTACCTGTGCGAAGTACAGGTACTGGTATCGCTTATATCGAGCGACCTGGAAATAATGCCTGATGCACTGGCCTGCCTTGCAGCATCTGCTGCGCTGGCTGTGAGCGATGTGCCAATACAGGAAGTAATATCTGAGGTGCGTGTAGCGCGCATCAATGGTGAATATAAAGTGAACCCAAGCCGCACCGAACTGAAAGATGCGGATATCAATATTATCATAGCTGCCACCGAAAAGAACATCATGATGGTGGAAGGCGAAGGTAAAGAGTGTGAAGAAGCAGGCCTGATCAAAGCAATAGAAGTAGGCCACGAAGCAATACGTGCACAGGTGAAACTGCAGCATGACCTACGTGAAAAAGCAGGTGTGACCGGCAAACGTGATTACACTAAGCCATATACCAACCCTGAACTGGAAGCAAGGATAGCTGCTTACGGTAAAGAGCGTATCTACCAGGTAGCTAAGGGCGCACTGGGCAAGCACGAGCGCGGTGATGCATTCAAAGCGATCAAAGAAGAATTCAAAGCGAGCCTTGCAGAAGGTGAGCTGGCATCAGAAGATGCAGCACTGATAGGTACTTATTTCCATGACCTGGAAAAAGATATCATTCGCAATATGATGCTGGATGAGAAAGTGCGTCTTGATGGCCGTAAGCTGGATGAGGTTCGTCCGCTGACGATAGAAACAGATATACTTCCTTCTCCGCATGGTTGCGCACTGTTCACACGTGGTGAAACACAGTCGCTTACAACAGTAACATTAGGAACTACAGATGATGAAGCCCTGCTGGAAACAGCCGCAACATCGGATTATATGAAATTCATGCTGCATTATAACTTCCCTCCGTTCTCTACGGGTGAAGTGAAAATGATGCGCGGACAGAGCCGCCGCGAGGTGGGCCACGGTAACCTTGCTATGCGCTCGCTGAAACAAATGATGCCTGCAGACTATCCTTATACAGTGCGTATCGTATCTGATATATTGGAGTCGAACGGATCATCATCAATGGCAACCGTATGTGCCGGTTCTCTGGCACTGATGGATGCCGGTATCCCCTTCCCCAAGCACGTAAGTGGCGTGGCAATGGGCCTTATATCGGGCGAGAACGGCCGTTTTGCCGTACTTACCGACATACTGGGCGATGAAGATCACCTGGGTGATATGGACTTTAAAGTAACCGGTACACGTGATGGTATCTGCGGTATCCAGATGGATATTAAAGTGGATGGCCTGAGCATGGACATTATGATGCAAGCACTGGAGCAGGCGAAACGCGGCAGACTGCACATACTTGATGCAATGTATGTAACGATACCTGAGCCACGTGAAGAACTGAAACCACAGGCACCAAGGATCATACAGATGAACATTGACCGTGAGTTCATAGGTGCTGTAATAGGCCCTGGCGGTAAGATCATACAGGAAATACAGCGTGAAACAGGCGCTAAAATAAATATTGAAGAAGTAGGCGACCAGGGTGTTATCAAGATCTTCTCTGCTAATAAAGAGAGCATTGATAAAGCAACATCATGGATACGCAGCATAGTAGCGATACCTGAGATAGGCGCAACCTATGAAGGTACTGTGAAGAGCATTATGCCTTTCGGTGCGTTCGTAGAGTTCATGCCGGGTAAACAAGGCTTGCTGCACATAAGCGAAGTAAGCTGGAAAAGGCTGGACAGCCTTGACGGCGTACTGAAAGAAGGTGATAAGGTGAAGATACAGCTGACAGGCACTGACCCTAAAACGGGTAAGCTGCGCCTGAGCCGCAAAGTACTGATGCCGAAACCTGAAGGCTATGTGGAACCAGCACCACGTGAACGCCGCGAAGGTGGTGACCGTGACCGCGGAGACCGCAAGGGTGGCAATGACCGCCGTAGTGGTGGCGACCGCAATGACCGCGGCCCACGTCCTCCGCGCGAAAACAACGATAGCCCTGCAGCTACAGAAGAGCAGTCTGCACCGCAGGTAAGCGCGAGTGATGATGCAGATATGGCGCTGTAAGTAAATAAAATCGATACTAATTATAGCAGCCCGCTCTTATGAGCGGGCTGTTTTTATTATTATATTTGACCGGTGAAACACTATATGCTCAAGAGCTTACTGCTGATACTGCTGCTGCCGGTGATGGCTAATGGACAGCAATATACCCGTGCGGAAATAAAGAAGAAAGCTGATAAAGCAATACTGGGCTATATAAGGGATACAATGTTCAGCTACAGCAAATGTGAGCTGACCAATGGTAAGGCATTCTGCTCTTACCGCTACCGTACCAAAAGAGGAATAGTGAAGTGGGCAGAGGTACCCTTTGCTCCAAACCAGCGAACAAAGGGAGACTTTGAAGACATACTGATCGCCTACAAAATAAATATGCCTTACCCTAAGTGCCCGATATGCAACAGGATCATCAGGACCATGTATATAAGGCTGGACAGTGAACTGAATGTAAAGGAAACACCTGACCTGACCGTGATACCTGACTATGTATGGGAACGTGACAGCTGCCGGCTGAACAACCCGCCACCGGAGAGATACCACAGGTAGTTATATAGCTGCTGCAGCTGTTGGTTTTGGTTGAGGCCTGGTGCCTACATACAGCAGAGCGAGTGAACACGCAAATGACCAGAAGGCAACAACGGTTGCGAGTGCAAATCCCCATGTGCGCATATATATCCCCTCTTCATAACCAATTATCCAGATGAAGACAGATGCGAGTACAAAATAGCCCCAGATAACTGAAGCCAGTAAACCCGTAACCATGTGCACGATACGGTGACGAAAAAGAAGAGGTATTAGCAGGCAACTGGCAACGATGGTCGCATCCCAGCGAAAACCGGCATTGGTGAAACTGCCAATAAATAGTACCAGGCCGAAGCCGGCAAAATATATTGCGGGAATCAGTTTCATATACTTTACGGGTATGCGATGGTAGAAAGCCATAATTATACGGTTTGTGGTTTTGGATGAGTAAGGGTGCCTACATAAATGAGTGATAATGAGCAGAGCAACGAAAGTGATGCAAGGACAGGCCCAATAGTAAACATTTCGAAGGCGTGGCTGAAGTGACTGCCATTGAGGTATCTGTTCAGATACACGAAGAGGACAAAGAATAGGTACAAGCTGAGCGCACCAAACAGCATTCCGCATACGAGGTGAACCAATCTATGATTAACGAGTAATGGCACAAGCAGCATAAAATTAAACAGGAAACCGACTGTAGTAAGTTTATGATGCCAAAGATCAGCACCTATGTCTATGACACCACCCAGTGCAAAAAATATTGCGGGTATGAGCCTCATGTACTTAACAGGTATGCGATGGTAAAATGCCATATTGCAATTTACCGTATAACGTACAGAATGCAAAAATAGTACGCACTACTTGTATTTATGGTCATGAATTGTTGGAATTTACATTTTTCAGGTATTAATTAGCTATAAAAGGGGTGTCCATGCCTTACCGTTACTTATATAGCATCTATTTTAAATAGTTTCTTTCAAAAAAAGTTTTTTCAAACTTAAAAACTCCTATCTTCGCGCAAAATTTCGAAGCGGTGACCATTTGTAAACGTCTTTTTTCCTTAATTGTATTTGTTTTCGGGCTGTCTGTGATGGTCAATTCCAGCTATGCGCAAGAGCCGGAAACTGAAGCTGTAGCAACTGCAGAAGAAGGTGCGCATGAGCATGAAGAAAAGAAGGGCATAAACCTTACCGAACTGGTTTTCGGCCACATCTCTGACAGCCATGAATGGCACCTCTTCGAGCTGGGTGAAAAGCCTGTTGCAATGCCGCTGCCAATGATCATTTATCATGCAGACCGTGGCTTTGAAGTTTTCTCTGCAGGACACTTTGAAGAGTGGGAAAAAGAAAACGGTATCGCAAAAAGCAATTCCTACAACGGATACCACCTGGAAAAGGGAATGAAAGAAAAAGTGATCTCTGAGGACGGTGCAAAAATATATGACCTGTCTATCACCAAGAATGTGGTTTCGATGTTGATCTCCGTAATACTGATATTGTGGATCATGATGTCTGTAGCTAAGAAATATAAAACTAACGGTTCATCAGTAGCGCCATCGGGCCTGCAGAATGCATTGGAGTCTGCTATCTTCTTTATACAGGACGAAGTAGCAAAACCTAACCTAAGGCATAAGTACAAAGGCTACATGCCGATGCTGCTTACGGTGTTCTTCTTTATATGGATCAACAACCTGCTGGGCCTTTTGCCGGGCGGTGCCAACTTCACTGGTAATATCGCAGTAACCCTTTGCTTATCATTAATATCGTTCCTGGTAATGATCGTAAGGGCAAACAAACATTTCTGGGGTCACCTTTTAAATCCTCCGGGCGTGCCATTGGGCATCAAGTTCCTGCTGGTACCTATTGAGATCATCTCTTTGTTCATTAAGCCGGTGGCACTTACGATACGTCTTTTCGCAAACATGCTTGCGGGCCACATTGTAATATTGTGTGTTATCTCCATGATATTCATCTTTGGTGCATTGAGCAAAGTAGCGGGTATCGGTTTTATACCGGTATCACTTGCTTTCTCTGTATTCATGTTCATGCTGGAGTTACTGGTGGCCGCGATACAGGCATTCATATTTACAAACTTAACTGCAGTGTTCATAGGTCAGGCGATCGAAGATGTACATCATCACGACGAAGACCATGGTCATCATTCAGGCAAAGAAATTATAGCGTAGTTTTTTTTTAATCAAAATCCATAATAACATGTCAGTTTTAATGAACACAATTATGTTAGCCGGCGATTTAGCTAAAGCTGGTGGCGCTATTGGCGCAGGTGTAGCTGCCCTGGGTGCAGGTGTAGGTATCGGCCAGATCGGTAAAGGTGCGGTAGAATCTATCGCTCGTCAGCCGGAAGCATCTGGCGATATCCGCGCTAACATGATCCTGACTGCTGCATTCGTGGAAGGTGTTGCGCTGTTTGCGGTAATCGCAGGCATCCTCGCTATCTTCGTATAGTACCAGGCCAAAGAAAATTAACTGCATCTGACGCATAGGGCAGAGGATGCAGTTATTTTTAACCCTTTTGGTTAGCAACGAGCAATTTTGAGTAAAAAAGAAGTTTTTAATAAATTTTAAACGTTTTAATAATTATACAATGGATTTGCTGACCCCGGAACTCGGTTTATTTTTCTGGACGCTGATCGCGTTTTTGCTGGTATTTTTCATTCTTCGCAAATTTGCGTGGAAACCAATACTGGAAACACTTGGCGAGCGTGAAAAAGGTATTGCTGATGCGATAGCTACAGCAGACCGCCTGAAGAAAGACATGAGCCAGCTGCAATCAGAAAATGAGAAGCTGCTTGCACAGGCAAGAGAAGAGCGCACACAGATGCTTAAAGAAGCGAAAGAAATGAAAGACCGTATCATCAATGAAGCTAAAGAACAGGCTAAAGTTGATGCTAACAGGATCATTATAGACGCACAGGCACAGATAATGCAGCAAAAGAATGCTGCTATGGCCGAGGTGAAGAATGAAATAGGCAACCTGGCAGTAAGTGTAGCAGAAAAGATCATCCGCAAACAGCTGAGCGCTGCTGACGGACAGGAAATGTACATGAAAGTGCTTGCTGAAGATATTAAGCTTAACTAGTCAATCTGAATAAAAATAAAATATGCAAAATCCCCGTCTTGCGACACGTTATGCAAAATCTCTGCTGGACCTTGCTGTAGAAAGAAACAGTGTAGAGGCCACGCTCAGTGATATGCAGGCACTCAGCAGCATATGCAGCCAAAGCCATGAGTTTGAGGTGGTGCTGCGCAGCCCGGTGATAAGCGGTGAAAAGAAGCTTGCTGTAGTGAAAGCTGTATTGCGCGATCATAAACTGAACGAGATCACTAACGCCTTTATGAGCCTGCTGGTGCAGAAAGGCCGTGAAATGTTCCTTCCGGATATATCGCATGCTTTCATAGCACAGTATAAGACAATGAAGAACATAAGGACGGTGAAATTAACGACTGCAGCGCCTATGGCGGATGCCGTAAGAGATGGCATTGTCAGCAAAATATCGAGCTACATGCCCGGTAATAATACGATAGACCTGGAAACCGTA
The DNA here is from genome assembly GCA_964478855.1 of uncultured Flavipsychrobacter sp. Taxonomy (GTDB): domain Bacteria; phylum Bacteroidota; class Bacteroidia; order Chitinophagales; family Chitinophagaceae; genus Nemorincola. The sequence continues at coordinate 1,374 of CAYZKL010000057.1, read as the reverse complement.
GTAGATGAAAGCCTGATAGGCGGATTTGTGATGGAAGTGGAAGACAGGCTGTATGATGCAAGTGTGCGTAAGAGCCTTAACGATGTGAGGGCCAGCATCACGGATAACAGCTACAAGAGCAAAATGTAATTGATATTATTTTTTGATTTTAAAATTTTGAATTTTTAATATATAGTATATGGTTGACATTAAACCGGATGAAATATCGGCAATATTGCGCCAGCAGTTGAGCAACGTAGATAGCGCAGCAACACTGGAAGAAGTAGGTACCGTATTACAGATAGGCGATGGTATTGCCCGTGTATATGGTCTTAACGGCGTACGCCAGGGTGAACTTGTAGAGTTTGACAATGGCGTTAAAGCCATAGCCCTGAACCTTGAAGAGGACAATGTGGGTGTGGTATTGATGGGTGACTACATGGAGATCCGCGAAGGCGACAAAGTAAAACGTACCAACAAGATCGCATCTATCAAGGTAGGTGACGGTATGGTGGGCCGCGTGGTAAACACGCTTGGCGAGCCGATAGATGGTAAAGGCCCGATAGCCGGTGACCTTTATGAAATGCCGCTGGAGCGTAAAGCGCCGGGCGTTATCTTTCGTGAGCCGGTAAAAGAACCACTGCAGACAGGTATCAAAGCGATAGATGCGATGATCCCGATAGGCCGTGGACAGCGTGAGCTGGTGATCGGTGACCGCCAGACCGGTAAAACCGCGATCTGCCTGGATACGATCATCAACCAGAAAGAATTTTATGCAGCAGGCAAGCCTGTATATTGTATATATGTTGCGATAGGCCAGAAAGCATCTACCGTTGCAGGTGTGATGAAAACGCTGGAAGACAATGGCGCAATGGCATATACTACCATTGTTGCTGCTTCTGCATCTGAGCCTGCACCGTTACAGTTCTACGCTCCGTTTGCGGGTGCTGCGATAGGTGAGTTCTTCCGTGATACAGGCCGTCCTGCACTGGTTATCTATGATGACCTTTCTAAGCAGGCTGTGGCTTACCGTGAGGTGTCGCTGCTGTTGCGCCGCCCTCCGGGCCGTGAGGCTTATCCGGGTGACGTGTTCTACCTGCATAGCCGCTTGCTGGAACGTGCTGCAAAGGTGATCAACAACAACGATGTAGTAAAACAAATGAATGACCTTCCTGAGAGCATCAGGCATATGGTGAAAGGTGGTGGTTCGCTGACAGCATTGCCGATCATTGAAACACAGGCAGGTGACGTATCAGCATATATCCCTACTAACGTGATCTCGATCACGGACGGACAGATATTCCTTGAGTCGAACCTGTTCAACTCTGGTATCCGCCCTGCGATCAACGTAGGTATCTCTGTAAGCCGCGTAGGTGGTAATGCACAGATCAAATC
>CAYZKL010000056.1:16942-24235 GCA_964478855.1 uncultured Flavipsychrobacter sp. | reverse complement strand
CTGGAATCTTATGATCAAGGAACTGTGACCCTATAGTAGCCGATCAATCCATCCTATTATCTATTCTGCTTCAACGAGATCAATACTGCTACCGCAAGTGCATCCAGCTTCAGAGGTATGTTAGTTTCTGAACGAGCTTCGATGGTGTATTCAGTGATCATGTTGCTACCTGTATTACCAGTTGCTGATCTTTGTTTTTGAGCAGAGGCAATAGCATGATTAAGCAACCATGCGGTATATGGCATCGTACCAACGTACCTGTCCTGTACTTTTCGCAACATATCTAGACGGGCATGGTAAGCGGGGTCATTTACAGAAGTGAGTAGTTCGTCTGCAGTAGCTCTGAGGTTCTCTATACTGCTGGAACGGAATGCCGTTAGTACCTCTTTGTCACCGTAAAGCTTATAATATTTCTCCAGCACCAATTCTTTGAGCCCGGGGTCAACCAGGTTGTAGTCCTTCATCAGTATATCTACAAGGCGCTCTTTAGGTGATATCAGGTAGATATGGAACATCTTCTGGAGCTTCTGCTTTTTGTTTTCCAGCGAGGTAGGCTCCAGAGTATGTTTTATCATTTCCTTGAGGTTCTCATCGAGGGTAATGTCCAACAGTTCGAGGGCGAATATCTCATTCTCCAGGTCTGACTTATCATTGGTGATGATATCGAATATCACCTGAATAACGGATGGATCGTAGATACTCTTCAACAATTCAGACAACAGGTGTACCAGCAGCAACCTATGATCGTTCAGGCCCTTTTCCAATTCGTCATCTTTAAGCGGGAGAATATCATGTATTGCTGATTCGGTCCAGATCAGTTCTTTTACACATTCTTCGCAAAGGCGCTCAAAATATGCCCTGTCAGCTACTGCCGCAGCCTTATCGTTATAGGCTATGAGCATCTCCAGCCGGCATGCAAGGTCAGAAATCTCCCACAACTCACGGATGAATGTAAAGGCAGTTTCGGCGGTACAGAACTGCAGATAGCGGATAATAAGGAGACTATTGAAGAATGTATTGTTGCTGTAATAGATATTGATGAGTTTTTTGGCTACTGTTGATTCTTTATCGAAAGAGAAATCAGGCAGGTTTACCTGATTGTAGGTTTTTATGAGGTCAAGCAATTGTTTCTTATTGGCCTTGTTGATTACCTCCAATGCAATGTTGACTTTATCAAATGATAAAGAATGCACAGCATCAGCATTTGAGTCTCCTGCATTATCAGCAAGAATGGGTGCATTAGCTGATGATCTGCGCAAGCGAGCCAGGAAGTCTTTTATCTTTAGCCGGTAGCTATCATACATCCTGATACTGAAGAAGCCCCAAAGTGCGAATGCAACGATACACACAAATGAGAACAGGTGTAACAAGGTGAACATATCCTTGCTAAAGAAGAAGTAAGACACGATAAGCAAAAGAATACCTGAAAGAACCGTGGCTACCTGGTTAAGGATACCATCAATATTCGCCTCGATTTGCAGGCGTTCATGAGGCTCGGCCACCTGGTACATAACCTTTACAGATGGTGTTGTTATAGATTTTCTAATGGCCCTTTCTACCAGCTTGGCCAAAAACAGGAATGCCAGCAGGAACACCGGCAAGCCATGGAATATAAAGCCAAAGACAAAGGCGGACAATGCGGAAAGCAACAGTATAGCAGGGAGTAATAATAAAGAATAACGGATGCCCTTGTTACTGAGGATATTTCCGGAAATGAAGCTTAAGGATAACTCGCCCAGCTTAACTGTAAAGAAGAATACGGATACTATCTCCGCAATCTCAAACGGGCTTATCTCATGCATATACCTTACCGATATGAGGTATGCATAGTCGACCATGTAGATGGCAAACACAGAAAACAACGTAGTAATACCTATAAGCATGTAGAAGTTGTTCTTCCTGAAGAAATCAAGGTTCATCTTAATAGCTTCCTTTGCTACCACAGGGATATGTAATCTATCGTGGTATAAAGTATGTAACTTATTGAAAGGTATAAGAACCAGCAAAGTAAAAACGGCGGCGACCAGCAACAATGCTGATACATCGCCATCGGTGAAAAAGCCGCGCAGGAAAGGAATACTGAGATAGGCAATTACTGAAGCTATAATTTCTCCCGACACCACTAATGCCAGCAATCTTTTGCTCTGAGCAATATTGTATAAACGGGAGCACTGGGCAAACACACCCAGCGAAAAAATAGCCGTGAACGGAGTAGCAAACAGTACTATAAAGTACGCAAGCGGCGCAAGGTAATCGTGGTTTTTGCCAAGTATCTTTATGGCAAAGAAGTTGAGTACGCAGACCGCGGTAAATATCAACAAGCTAAGCCTGAAACTACCGGTGATACCGGACTTTTTCTGGAACTGCTTATATAGCTTTATCAAAAAGAAACCACCAAGGCCTGAAATGATATAAGCCGTGGGGAGGTATTGAATATCTACATTCTTGATGATATACGAGCTGCTGACAATATAGTAGTATGAATTGGCGAAACCAATAAATAATGACTGTAGAAATAATAACCTAAAAGATCGGACCTCGTCTTCCATGACAGAGAAAAGGCCTGAAATCCTTTTTATAATGTTCATCCTATCGAGTTAAATTGAAATTGAATTGTGCATAATATATTCTGCCCGGTAGCGGCACCATAGAGGACTGGATACCTGATGCAGACCTGATGCCGGTTGAAAAATATTCTACGTCTAAAATGTTATCCACTCTTACTTGTAATACCCCGATCTTTTTGAACTTGTAACCAAGTGTACCATTCAGCAAGGTGTAGCCCGGGATTGAGGTATTGGGATTACCGGCTGTAGTTGTATTTTTACCGGTAGCTTTATCCCCTACTACATTCACCCTAAGGTTTGCATTGATATGGTCCTTAAAGAACTTGGCATTGACACCTGCATTAGCTGAAACCACAGCAATATCACCCATACGTACGGCAGAATCCTCTCCTTTTGTAGTGCTCATTAATGAGTACGGATCGGTATAGGTTGCATTGAAATAGAAATTGAACCGTGAGTATTGTGTTTCGGCAGCTAACTGCAAACCCTGGATATCTGCTTTACCCAAAGCCTGGAACTGGGTTGTGGTCTTGCCCTTATATATTACTGTGGCAGTACTCACAGAGTTGCTGTACATAGAATGGTAGTAGGCCAGTTCCACATAAGATTTCTTATGATTGGTAAGGCGTGCTGAGAATTCATAGTTCTTTACTTTTTCGGGAACCAGCGTTGGGTTATTGAGCAAGCGTGAAGATGTAGTAGAGAACTTATTAAACGGAGACGCATCGAGGAAAGCCTCAGAATATATAGCCTTAAAAATGAAATCAGAAGGATACCATACCGCTGCAATGCGGGGATTGAAGACCGTACCATATCCAAATACATTATTGATGCGGTTATTGTCCACCCGGCCGCCAAGGTCGAGGTTGATCTTGTGGGTAGTGTTCTTATAACTGATCTGAGCACGTGCACCAATATCTACCACACCATAGTAGTTACCTCCATTGGCAGAATCCGGACCGACACCATTTGCCAGTGGATCTTCAAGTGAAGACTTTACATAATCGCCCTGTAGCAGACCATTCCTTAATTCCAGTCCGCCACTTACATCTATCTGCTCTGTCAGGTTATACAAGCCACGAAGCTCTGTTCTGAACTGTGTAGATTGTGTAGAGTAATATGTAGGAGTAAAGTAAGGCTGTACATTCTTTTCGAGGCTATACAAGGATAATCCTCCATTGGCATAACTTGTAAATGGTGTAAGTACCGCATTCTTACCACGGTCGCTGATGCGGTAATAAGAGAAGCTGGTAAGCCTGAACCTTTCAGTGACCTTCTTATCATAATTAGCAGAGAAGTAGCCCTGCCTAACCTGCCAGTTCTGCAAAGCACTATTAATGGTATAAAACTTCTGGCTGTAATCAGGCGAAGCACCCTCATCCCTGTTGAAGTATTCCAGACCAAGTTTCAGGTCACCGATGTTTAACCTGGATGAGATGTAATAGTCATTTTTGGGATTTGTGAATTTGCCCGGATCTACCCCGCGAAATGTTTTCCTGTAATTGGCCTTATCCAATGAATCAGCTTTGGCAAGGGCATAAGCGGTAGGTGCAAGATTGTTTCCTGATACCTGGTGATATAGACCAGTGGGGTCAAGACTCTTGAGTATTGAGTCGTTCTTAGCGTTGTTCGCAATAGAAAGTGCTTTAGTGTAGACGCTCTCATCAAAATCGTATTTGCCATCCCATCCCTCATATTCAGAAAGGTCCTGCTCATCGGAATGATAAGCACGGCCTGTTACGGAAAAGAATACTTTTTTTGACCTTGTAGCCACAGTAGCCTCACCATACTTGGTATTGTAAGGCCCCACGCCAGCCTGCGCAACAGCAGTTACTTTATTGGTCTTGCCCTGTTCAAAATAATCATCCTCCGTTTTTGTAACAATGTTTACCACACCGGCAAAGGCGTTGGCACCATAAATTGTTGATGCCGGACCGTAGATGATCTCTATCCTTTTGATGTTTGATACAGGGAACTGCTTGCTGAGATACACAGAATTGGACCACATATCGTTATCCTCTACTCCATCAACCAATACAAGAGTACGGTCTGTACTTGCCGCCGAACGGTAACCACGCTCGTACATAACTGAGTAAACCACTCCCCTGGTGCGCGATATGTCAAAACCAGGCAGGTCGCTGAATATTTCTTCCACATCCTTATAGCCACGATGTCTTATCTCAGCCTCTGAAATGATCTGGATAGTGGCTGGCGCCCTTTCAATATTCTCACTTTTCTTTGATACCGAGGATATCAATGTAGCCCTAAGCCTCTGCCTGATCGAGGTGAGCCTGATACGGAACCTTTCAGGGTCGCGTAAATCGGTCTCGTAATTATCATTGAGCGTTATCAGCCTGACAATGGCATTGTCTGCCTCCTGAACCGAATCGAGTGCGAGGTAGCACAAAGCTATATAGCGGTATGCCTGCACTTTTTCACTATATTCAGGGAACCCGTTATTGCTGATACACTCTTTGAGCTGGCTGATACATTCATTGAACTGGCCCAAATCATACTGATTGCCGGCTACAACGATCTGCCTTGAACCACACTCGTGTGATTCAGGTGATGCTGATGAACTGTCTTGCTGGGCACGGCTGTGAAAGCCGAGTAACAAACAACAGATAACCAGGAAAGAACTGCGTAATGTGTTATTCATTTTAAAGCTTTTTATCTTTTACTCAATGTTTTGTATAAGCCTGACATAGTGGTGTTCCAACCGATAACAAAGCGATCTTCGCTGCCTGAAAAGAGGTATCGGCCGCCGGGTACATAGTATATACTGTATACCCAGCTTGAATGACCATTCAGTGTAATGATCTCTTCGTTGTTAGCGCCGAGCACAGAATTTACATTCATCAGTTTGATCAATTTGTCGCCGCTGGCCGAGGCAAGCTGCAGATTGCCATCGGCATCAGAGCTGAACCTGAGTTCATTTACCGAAGACCGGTGTATTTTTAAAATGGCGGGTGCCGCAGCTGTTTTTAATGGCTTGATCCATACGGTCCCGTCATAGGTACCTGCTGCCAGGTGATCGCCGGATTCATCTGAAGTAAGGCTTGTAACCGAAGACTTGAGGGAGAAAGTGTTCTTAGGACTTTGCCTGATCGAATTCCATCCTGAGTATTCAAATATATTCCTACCAGAAGCGATGTATATATGACCATTTTTGGTGACCGTCAAAGCCGAGCCTCCATTTATAGCCAGCGAATCAGTTGAAGGCTGGGCGGAATTAGCTACCTGGAATCTTGTGATACCACTACTGCTCAATACTACCCAATGACCATTATCAAGAAAAGCACCACGCTTACCTTTTCCCGAGAAGGTGACTTTAGTAAACCTTGTCAGCGACTTGTCTGCATTAACAGTATAAAGCAAAGCACTGTCCGGTAATACAGCAAGCAGGTAACGGGAATCGGGCGACAGCGCTAAAGCACGAATGTCGGCCTTGGTCTGCACTTTAGAGGTAGGCTTTAATAGCCCGTTTTCGCAATAAGAAGATAACAGCAGGCCACTTTCATCGCCTGAGAATATGAAACTGGTTCCTGGGATGCCGGTTATTGCCCTTATCGGCGCATTGTGCTGATAGGAAATATTCTTAACTGTATGAGCCCAGTTTACGTTCAATGCCTGGTAGATGTCCTGGTTCTGATAATAGCCTGCATATTTTTTATTGAATTCATGTGCGTTCTTGTTCAATTCATAGGCTTTCCGGGCCTTAATCATGCTTTCATTGTAACGACCTTCGTTATAGAGCATGATGGCCTGGTTGGCAATATTACGAGCCTCGGCAAGGTCTTTAAGACTGGCAGAAGTATCTTTCTGTTTTTTAGCGATCTCTTCATTTGCTTTTGCCAGTTCAGCATTCTCTCTTGCAATCTGCTCATTACGCATAGCATCGAGTTTCGCGGAGTCTGCCTGGAGCTTTTGTCTTAATGCTTCAATAGATTTAGATGTAGCTATACCCTTCTGTTGCTCTGCAAGTTTTTTCTGACCTTCTGCATATTCTTTTTGTAACAGGGCGTAAGCCGCGCTTTTTTTCGCACTATCCTCTGCTGCTAATGCTATCGCTTTTTCATGCAAGGCTATTTCTTTATTCTCATCGGCTCGTTTCTTTTCTTTAAGGGCCTCTTCTTTTTTAATGTTTGCCTGTTTTTGAGCTTCTGTGGCTTCGTTCTTTTTACCAAAGGCAAATATTGCAAGCAGGAAAGCAACAAATGCCACTATGGAAACAACCACAGATACCCTGCGTGTGGTACGTAGCCGCTGGCGTTGCATCTCTTCTTTGTGCTTTATCTCGTACTCATGCTGGTGCTTGCTATGCTGCAGGAACAGCATTGATTTTTCGAAATAGTTGTTATAGCGGGATGCCCAGAGTGCGTTGGCACCTTCTTCTTCTTTCCATTTAAGTGCCAGCTGCAACTCAGGTACACGCCAAAGTCCGCCAAGGCCTTGCTCGTATTTATTTGCGGCCTCGCATAGCCTTACATATAGCTGTGCTGATTTATCTTCCTCATCGAGCCAGGAAATGAGCCTGTCCCATACACGCATGAGACTCTCATGGGAGATATCAATAATGGAGTCGGCTTCCAGCGGCACAGGGTATGCAGGCATGAGGAAACCCCTGCCCGGCTTACGGAATATCTCTATGACCTTTATTACTTCTTCTTCTGTGGCATTTGCAGCAACACTTAATTCGGATAATAATCTTGGTCGCCTGATGCCG
>CAYZKL010000056.1:0-16932 GCA_964478855.1 uncultured Flavipsychrobacter sp. | reverse complement strand
TACCTCCTTTGTCGGTAAGCTCTTTAAATATCTTTCCGCAGATCTGCCGTTCTTTATCAGTAGACAATTCGGCATAGGCTTCTTCGGCATGTTGCGAGAGTGCCTCTGATATGGTGCCTATACTTTCGTATTCCTTTATGTCTATTTCCGCATTGGGCTTATTCTTCCTTTTCCATGCATCCCATGTACGCATAAGAGCATGCTGCAGTATGGGTAGCTGATCGGGATTGTCGCCTACATCATTCAATAGCCTGTTGAGCAGAGCAGCACTGATAGTAGCGCCACCTACCGCGATAGGACCGGTAATAGCCTCACGACGTTCATCACGGGTCATACGGGGAACGAGATACTGTCCTTCGTTGATGGCTTCCGGTAGTCCTCTGAATTCGGTACAATCGCCAAGGAAGTCGGACCGCATGGTGAACACCACATAAATAGGAAATTCCTTTTGCTCTGATGCCATGAGCAGCAGGTTGATAAACGCAATGGAATCACGTTTACCTTCCTTAGCATCTTTCTCGTATTTGCTGAACCTGAACAATTCTTCGAACTGGTCAACCAATATCAGCAGGTTATTCTTCTTGTCAAGGCCGGATTGCTTGTATGCCTCAATAAGGCCAAGGTTACTCCTTCTTAAAATAGATTCATTGATGGCAAGATTGATGCCATGCTCATCTTCAGACTGTTCGTCCCTGAGCACACCGTCTTTAGAGAGTGCCTCATTCAATTGGCCGATAGGATCGCTACCGGGGCGGAACAGGGCGATGCGCCACTGAGAACCAACACCGGACATAAGCCCGCTGTGCAATGACGGCAATAAGCCGGATTTTACCAGTGAGGATTTACCACTACCCGATGAGCCGATGATGGCCAGGAAGCGTGAGGTACGCAACTTCCTGAGCAGCTCGTCAATTTGCTTTTCCCGGCCAAAGAAGAGCACGTCTTCTTCTTCCTCAAAAGCCCTTAACCCGGGAAACGGATTAGCTAATACATTGTCATTAAACATAGTAATCCAATTATAATTTCGACAACAAGTTTTTTAATTCATTTGCAGGCAACTCATTTGTGCCATTGATCACTTCGGCCTCCAGGGTTCTGAACCTGTCTTTGGCAGGAGAACCGGGAGGGGCAAGATATACCCCTTTAAACGCAAGCGGCTTGCTACGACCGTAACCGTTTATTTTCATGAAGTCCCTCATCTTGGTACGCAGCCATAGTTCGCTGCCATTACCAAAGAATATAATGACCGCAGAACAGGTCTTGAGGTTTTCGATATGATCTTCCCTGATTAGTGTTTCATCTCCCTCGAAGATCGGCAGTACCACTTCGATACCATTGTCAAACAGGAAGTCCTCAAGCGGACGGATAGCTTCCATATCCTGCAGATCGCAGATGAGGTAAACGATCCGGCGTGATGTTTCTCCGTGCACAGGTTCGCTCACCACTTCAGGCTTTTGCTCCATAGCCTTCAGCTTGTCGTGTACCACACTTTTGAACGCCTCAATGGAACCCTTGACCATATCGGCCCCTGCTATCACGTCTTTATTACCGGCAGATAGTTTTTGCACAAAATTTTTCTGACGTTCATCGGTTGGGTCCATATTCTCGGGGATCCAGATGAGGCGCAGTAATTTATCAGATATGCTCCTGGACGCACCTATCTCGTTCTGTATCTCTACTATGGACTTTTCAGTACCCTCCGGTACTATACCATAGTTATTGCCCACGAGGTGAATAGCCATTTGTGACTCTTCCATGCAGTGGGAAACGTCTTCTTTAAGTACGGGCGCTACTAATGACAACTGGCCGTAAGGCAATATGTTGTAGCCATGGTCCTGAAGTTCTCTTTTCAGGCTGTCACGAAGGTCTTTGGTATCGTAACTGGATTCTGAAAGGAATATATTCTTTACGGCACCCTGGGCTTGTGGTTTAGTGCCCTGCGCCGAAACAGAAGAACCAGCCGCTTTTAACTCTTCGAGGAATACTGCTATATCATTTGCGAGGTCATCCAGCTTTTCCCAATATCCTTTTTCGGTATGGCTAAAAACAGGTGAATATTCCTTGACCCTGCCGGTATTAGGGTCAGTGCCGTAAAATTCGTAACCAAGTATGTTCTTAATGCTATCAGGGTGCAATTCCTGGCTTACGGGTGTTTTAATAACCTTAAATACCCTTGCTTTGTTCTTTACAATGAAGCCCATATTCTGCTCACAAACCTTGTGAAATTCATTCACTTCTCTCTGGCACCATTCGGACTTGATGTATCTCGGGGAAAGAATAGAGATCATAATGGCGACCTTAGAGAACTGGTCCACTATCTCCTTATCGAAGATGTGATTGCCCTGTAACTCCGGATCGCGCCAGATGACCGGGCGGCTGCCTATAAGCTGCCCCAGCCGTATCTCCAGCGCCCGGTGAAACTCGGTGATCCATCCTTTCTTATCTGCTATCAGCGACTCATCATCTATATGAGCGTAACTGATAAAAATATCTTTATCAAACTGCATCTTTATCGCTTTATTTCCGCTTTTAATGAGTTAAGTAATGGCATTAACAGGAAAATATTAAGGTCTTTTTCTTTGTTTTGGTCATCCAGCTTATCGTAGGGAATGAGCTGGTCGTGTATCTTCAGTATCTCTTTGGCTGTGTTCTTTGCAACTTTATCCTTCGGTAAAACGCCATACCTGTAGTTGAGTACCATGCGCTCCGCTTCCCACCGCTTATGCTCTACAGGGGCTATAACGGGGAATGAAAATAATATATTTTCACGGGTCAAAGGTAAACAACCCATGTTTTTCATGATATTCATCTTGACGGGCATGTGACGGGCGGCATACCGGTTAGCGCTTTTCTTATTGTAAGTAAGGGCTTCCCATCGCCTTTTTATTGAAAGATGCGACCGTAGTTCTGCTTCGTTCCTACCCGTTGCATTAGCCAAATGCTTCAATACAACTTCTTCCACATCCAGCTCTGTAAGTGTACCGTTACTACCCTTCAGGTCCATCATTTTCTGCTCAACTGCAGTCAACATACCGGAGGTATCACTTAGCTGATATTTTTCTTTCAGGATAGACTCAAATTCATACTTGAGGGAGTAGTAGTAATTGATTACCCTCGACATCCTGTCCATATACTCCCCTTCTTCCAGCAGCCTGCTGCCGGTGCAGGTATCGGTAACCTTGTTGACTATATGAACATTTAGCTTGTCCCTGAACAGGTGATCCAGTTTTTCGGTATGCTCACGATCAGCATCAAGCAATTTCATGATGCCTGTATCTTCGGGATAACAGATAACTATGGGTGCCTGCAGATAATTAGCAGACTGTCCGGAGAGGAACTGGCGGAAACGGGATGCTGTATTGATGAGCTCAGCACCATTAGCACCAAACAGGTAAGCTATATGCACCTTACTCAGCTTTTCTATCAGTTCTTTTGACCAGTTGAAATTGGCATAGAACTTATTATTGAGCAGCTTAACCGGTATCACCTCAACAAACTCACGACTGAACGGATACTTGTACAGGAAATGATTGCAATGGGCATCAGATTCTTTATCCACTACATAGATCTTTATGTTCTTCCTGTCTTTGTAATGGCTTAGAATCACATTTTCGAGAATGAAATCTTCTGCGGTGCTATCGTAACCTATAACTGCTATTGCATTCTCGGCATCAGGATCGGTAAAATTAAAGTAATCATGTGGCGGGAAACGGTCGTACAACGCTTTTGCAGCAGCACCAGATACATTGAACACTTCGAGATCAAAATTTTCATCGGCATCACTGGTATCTATGTAGTCCTTAATTACCTCCAGATTGTTGTGATCTTCAATATGAGTAAGCACTTTTACGTCCTGGCGATGGCCCTTATCAGTAAGGTATTTTATTGGCACTATCATCATCGAGCGCTACTATACAGGTACCCGCATAGGACAACATGAGTGCATCAAACAGCTTTGCGTTGTAGTATTTATCATTAAATACAAGCACGCCCTGCTTACGAATGCGGTAGTGATGTGTATGGTCTTTACTTTCTTCTACCAATATCACTTTGTAATTGCTACCGGCCAGGCCATGAATAAAATCGGCCCCTACTTTATCGAGTGAGAAGACAATGATGTGCTTACGATAACTGAACCGGATCTTCAGAATAGTGAGCTGCCGGTACATTTTTTTATAAATAAGGCCATAGATACCAAAGCCCAGCATTATAGCTCCGAGGTATCGGGCTATGACAAGGTATATATTGTTTGAAGCATCCTGAGGGCTTATATCATTTAAGATAAAAAAGCAAAGCGTAGAGTAAACGGCTCCGGGCAATGAGAAGTTATCCCCCATTGATTGTTTGTAGCCAATCAATGCGAAGAAAAAAGTAAAAAATATCAATATGGGAACAATGAATATCTTGTTATCCCTTTTATTCTCCATTTGCCCGTATCATTTTAAGGCTTCAGTATTGCCAGTTTTGGTCAAAATACAAAAAGAAAGCGAGTCGAAAATTAATAATTTATAAACTTTTATTTATACATGTGCTATGTTCAGTATACGGTCAGTATCTCATCCACTTCAATCCCCCGGTCACGGGCCAGTAATGAGAAATGATGTGTAGCATCTTCGTGACTTTTGGCCTTGCCATCCCAGACCAGCAGGGCTTTAATACTTCTTGGGTGAGCATGATTATCAGGCATAGTAGCATAGGCGTCAAGAACCTTTTTAGCCTGGTCCAGTATTTCGTCATTGGCCTTGGCAAAAGCTACAGTCATATCTTCTTCCGAGTCCATAACCACGATATCGTTGGTAGTTTCTAGTTCATCGCAAATACTATCAAACAAATTACCCCAATTGCCGCCCGGTACATCTGTAACTGATATAGAGCGGAACTTGCTTCTTTCGAACGGAAGGATCATTTTTCGTTTGATGCCCATCTCTCCTGCTGTCTGCAAAGCCAGCAGATCGGCACCGCACGCACCGGAGCAAACCAGGTGTTTTACGTTCATCTCCCGGAAATAATCTTTTATTCTCGACTTTACAGCCTGCGAGTTATTAACAGGAAACCTTTCTATAGTGGCGACAGGGCTGTCGATCCTGCGGCCCGCTAAAGTAACTATCATATATAATTAATATAGTTTTTACCTGTTTCCCGGATATAGAAACAGGGTGGAAAGATAGCTAACAGAACTGAATTTCAGGCCGTTCTGAGCAAAGAATATTGGTCACATTCCCAGTATTTACTATTGATGCCAGCAGTTAATACATTCTTTACGTTTTAGTTGATTATTTTTGAGCATTGATATAACAATATGGCATTCCAGGCAATACCGGTTTTGAATTACCACGCTATAGATAATGCGATGGAGGACAACCCTTCTTCCCGTAATGTAAGTGTGTCGTTGGCATCATTTAAGGCCCATATGGCATGGCTGCACGCAGAGGGATACAAGTCAGTGAGCGAGGCCGATCTGAGGAATATAGTATTGCAAAAAAAGAAGGTACCCGGCAAGCATGTACTCATTACGTTTGATGACGGGTATTATTCATTATTCAAATATGCTGAGCCTATAATGTCTGAATATGGGTTTACCGCTACTTTGTTCATGTCTACAGAATATATAGGTAAGCCATACGGACTGAGCGATTTCTACTTTGTGGGAGATGACAGGCAACTGAGCTGGGAGGAAATAAAAGCATTGTCGGCAAAAGGCTGGTCCATACAATCGCATGGCAATAACCATGTAAAAATGACCGGAATAGACATACCCACACTGATAAAAGAAGTGACCGTCAGTAAGCAGCTGATAGAAGAAAACCTGGGGAAACCGGTAGATTCATTCGCTTTCCCGTACGGACTATATAATAAAAACGTACTGGACCAACTGAAAGCTGCGGGGTACAAAATGGCCTATTCTGTACACTCAGGTAAACTAAGCCCATCATCGAACAAAATGAGGCTGCCGAGAATTGAGATCAACAATATGGATACTATGGAAACCTTTACGACCAAGGTAAAGACTGGATATATTTCATCTTCTAATGCTTACAGGTCCAAAATCCGGGATATCATTTACGCCAATGCCACTATCAAGGACCTGATAGAACGCTACACCCCTATGTTCGGCTTCGGAAATCATTAACCTGTTTCTAAGCATGATTACTTAACATTGCAACCAGATAAAATAAGGGCATACAGAGCATGAGAGTACCATTACTGACATTCATTTTACTTTTATTCTGCCTGCAGGGTTGTTCGCAGGTAAGCAATCATGATTTCAATAATCCTGCCAAGATCCCGATAGACCCTAAAAGATGGTACCAGTTAAATAATACAACGGGAGGCCTGGAGCAGCTATTCAATAAAATACCTAATGAAAAGCCACATACGGGATGGGGAACTGTATTAGCCAATTACGACTCATACTACCCGGTACTTGACGGAGAGCGCATAAGCATAGACAGCATCATGTTCTTTGATTGGGAAGGAACACATAAGGAACACCCTTTTACCGTATATGCTATATTGCAAGACTGGCAAAAGGTGCGCATAGGGGTATTCACCGGGCAGCGTTACAATGCGTGGAACGGCCCTGACCCGGATAGCCCGGACGTTTATGCACTTGCCAAACCTGTTACCAACATCCGTTATATAGTTATCAATACTTCGGGCGATTTCCCGGGAGAACTGGAATTCTATGGTTCTTATACCCCGCCTAACCCCATAACGCAGGCAGTAAAAAAGCCCGCACAATTAAGGAACTTCATGGGTGTAAATGCGTTTGAGTGGGATTTCCTCGACCCGTTCAATCATTTGCAACTGGGTGCTAACCGCTTACCTGCGATCAAAAATTTTACGGGGATTCGCCATTATATGGATTGGGAGAAGATAGAAAATAAAGAAGGCGTCTATTCGTTCAACCCTACTACCAGCGGTGGCTGGAACTATGACATCATTTACCAATATTGCAAAGACCAGGGCATAGATGTACTCGCCTGCCTGAAGACCATACCACCATGGATGGAAGCAACTTACCCAAAAGACCAGCGTGATAATGAGAACATACCTACCTATAATGGCAAGGACCAGTTAGAGCCCATGTCTTATATAGAACAGGCAAGAGCATGTTTCCAGTTTGCGGCACGGTATGGCAATAACCAGAATGTAGATACAAG
The DNA here is from genome assembly GCA_964478855.1 of uncultured Flavipsychrobacter sp. Lineage (GTDB taxonomy): Bacteria > Bacteroidota > Bacteroidia > Chitinophagales > Chitinophagaceae > Nemorincola. Next base: position 9,769 of record CAYZKL010000056.1, on the reverse strand, counting down.
GTTACTGACCTTGGACCCATCGAACCAGGTAAAAACAGGAATGGGACTGATAAAGTATATAGAATGCGATAACGAAAGGGATAAATGGTGGAAAGGACGGTATGCTTACCAGACAGCGAGGGAGTATGCTGCTAATCTATCGGCATTCTATGACGGACACAAAGGCCAGCTGGGACCGGGAGCCGGAGTCAAGAATGCAGATACCTCAATGAAAGTGGTCATAGCAGGCATGGCCAATCCTAATACTGACTATGTACGGGGGATGATAGATTGGTGCAAAGAGTTCAGGGGAATGAAGCCGGATGGTACGGTGGACCTGCCATGGGACATTATCAACTACCATTATTACAGCAATGATGCATCAGACATAACCGGCAAAAGACAAACCAAGGGTGTGGCACCGGAACTATCCCGTGCGGAGGCAATAGCAGGGGAATTCATACAAATGGCACACCAATATGCCGGAGATATGCCCGTATGGGTGACTGAAGCGGGATATGACATAAACCTGTCGAGCCCGCAAAGGGCAATATCGCTGAATGGCAGGCCCACACAGGAAACACAGGCAGACTGGATACTGAGAACGAGCCTTACCTATGCCCGTGCAGGTATTCAAAAACTATTCTTCTACGAACTGAAAGATGACAATGAAGGTAATGGCGTAAAATTTGCAACATCGGGGCTGGTGAATGAAGACAGGAGCAACAGGCCGGCGGCCAATTACCTTCGCCAGGTGTGCAGGATGTTTGGTAAGTATAGCTACGTAGCTACCATAAGCCGTGACCCTATTGTGGACAAATATGAATATAATGGCCAGTACATGTATATGCTGGTGGTACCCGACCAGCGCGGACGGACCGCCACCTATTCACTGAACCTGGATAATGCTGCCAGTGCCTATCAATACACCCCCTCAGCACAAACTGACCAGATGAATATGATCACGAAACCTACCAATTATGGAAGGCTGGACGTAATGGTAACAGAAACACCTGTGTTTATTACTACTTATGATGCTACGTATAGCCAATAACTGTATTCCAGAAGGCCATAACAACCTCATTATTAAAAAGTAACTTTGTACAAGTGTTAATGACCATCGGAATTATGAATTTGTTACTATTATTATATACTTTAGCATCCGATGTAAATTTGCGTAGTTTGCGGATGTTATATAATAAAGGAAAATTAAAATATAATTTATCATAATGAAATGGACTGATTCTCAATTTCCAAAAGTTTTGGTAGTAGAAGATGACCTTACTATGCAACTGATCATTGAGCGATCAATAGAAGATCAGTTCAGCGTTATGGTATTCACAAACGGCAGGGATGCCCTATCCTTTCTTCACGAAGGCAACCTGCCTGACATCATTATTTCTGATCTGAATACACCTGAAGTAGGCGGACTGGAATTAATAGAGCAAATAAAAACTAGCGGCTTCTTCAGTTCAATACCGGTCATTGTATTATCGGGTGAAGAGAGTACAGAGACCCGCATCAAATGCCTGAATGCAGGTGCTGATGATTATGTAGTAAAGCCATTCAATCCACGTGAACTGGAAGCAAGAATGAAAGTAATTCTCAGAAGGACCGGGAAATTATCTTTTAATTAAAAGGATTTGATGAACAGTAGCTCACTAACAGCTAACGAGAATGGAGTTATTGCTTTGCTGAATGTCGATGAAACGTCATACGAAGCGATAAGTAATTGCAATTTCGCCGGATGTCAATTGATGCAGTTCAAAAATGGAACTTACCACCTACTGGCTGAAGAATAAACAGAGTATAGTTGCCATCATATCGCAGAGTGAAACCATAGGTCCTAACGGTGTCTATTTCCTGGAAACGCTGCAGAGCGACGGTTTTCCCGATGTTCCCTTTTTTCTTATAGCCAGCAAAGTGGATGAGAATGTAAGAAGGATATGTATAGAAACAGGAGTTGCCGATATCTTCAAACTGCCTGTAATTAAGAAGAACATAGAAACACGTGTAAACTTCCTGCTGAAGAACTGGACCTCAATGCAGGAAAAAAGTAAACCTCAGAAAGCCCCTCCATACAAAATACCGATACCCAAGAGAATATTCGACATCTTTTTTTCCGGTGTCGCTATTATTTGCCTGCTACCCTTCTTCATTGTCCTGATGATCATCATGAAGATAGAATCGCGCGGGCCAATATTCTACTATTCGCTACGTGTAGGTACCGGGTACAGGATATTCAAATTCTACAAGATCAGGTCGATGTATGTGAATGCAGATAAGCGACTGAAAGACCTGGCACACCTGAATCAATATTCAGATAAGGAGCAACCACCGGTATTTGACACTAAGATGTTGTGTGACCACTGCAGAAAGAATGACACACCATGCCAGCGGGTACTGTATGCAGACAATGATACCTGGTGCGAGAAGAACTACTTCAGCCACAGAAAATCTCAGGCGGGTGCAGCATTCTTTAAACTAAAAAATGACCCGCGCGTAACCAAAGTAGGCAGAATACTACGCAACACCAGCATAGATGAATTGCCACAGTTGTGGAACGTGCTGAAAGGAGATATGAGTATAGTAGGCAACAGGCCTCTGCCATTGTATGAAGCAGAAAAGCTGACTACTGATAAGTATGCACTGCGATTCAGAGCGCCATCGGGCATTACCGGCTTGTGGCAGGTTGAGAAACGAGGCAAAGGAGAAATGTCGGAAGAAGAACGACTGATGCTGGATAATGTATATGCCGAGAATCACAGTTTTGCCAAAGACATAAAACTGATACTGAAAACAATACCGGCACTATTCCAGAAGGAAGATGTGTAACTAATAACCGTTACCTGATACATGAGGCCAATAACAATACCCAATACCATAGAACAATTATGGAAGTCCGGTGCAAAGACACGGGATGAGCAGATCGCTATGGTGAAGAATAGGTATAGCCAATTGTTAAAAGGAACACCTGAGGTGTCGATAGTGATACCGGCATACAATGAGGAGCAAAATATACTACGCACACTATTATCGTTAAGTTCCAATACCACTACCCGATCGGTAGAGATCATAGTTGTCAATAATAATTCTAAAGACAATACGGAAGCATTGGTGAAGGCCACAGACGTGGGTTGTATCCTGGAGACCAAACAAGGTATTACTGCTGCAAGAAATGCGGGACTTGCGGTAGCCAGGGGTAAGTACATACTGAATGCGGACGCTGATTCGATATACCCGCCTGACTGGGTGGAAGAAATGGTAAAACCGCTTGCTGACAGCGATACGGTAAGCATAACCTATGGCAGGTTTGGATTTATACCTACCGGCAGCACTTCAAGGTTCAGCTATTTTCTTTATGAGCATACCGCAGATACGATAAGGTGGGTCAATAAAAAATTCAGAGAGGAGGCGGTAAACGTATATGGCTTCAATTCCGGATTCAGGCGAGAACAGGGAATATCTGTGGAGGGGTTTAACCACCCTCCCGGTGCAAATGAAGATGGCTGGCTGGCAGTGAAACTACGCGAGAAGGGATATGGCAAGCTGCACTGTGTTACCAATACCAATGCTATGGTATGGACAGCAGACAGGCGCATAGAAATGGACGGAGGACTATGGAAAGCACTGTGGATGCGGTTTAAACGCATTGTATTCCCACCAAAAGAAGTTGTGATACGCAAAGATCTGTAAGCCGTTATTTTCTCTTAGCTTTTTCCCAGGCTGCACTTTGTGTGCCACTCATATACCGGCGAATTCCCGCAACAACAGCATAATTCATCATGCAGAAATAGTATGGAATGAACAGCATTTTTACATGCACATTCTGCCGCTCCAATATCCAACCCAGTAGTGCCATACCATAAAACAGAGACTGTCCGCAAAGCAAAACGTCGTATAAAATGGTATGTGGTTGCGTAACGATCATAATATTTATGAGCAATGCAATGATCATAAGGAACGGTGTGACCGTCCACCGTAGCACCCTATGACTGATGTACTGGAACGACAGTACAAAATTGCCGAATGGATTGAGCAATGATGACAGCCTGACTATAGACTGAATTCCACCCGCAGCTATCCTAATTTTTCGTTTCAGTTCTTCTTTAACACTTTCCGATCCGGTTTCTGTTGCATAAGCCATAGGTTCATACACTATCCTGTAGCCTTTGCGGGCTATGAGCATTGAGATCATGAAATCATCGAGAATGGTATCGGGAGCAACGGGTTCGTAGAGTGAAGTGCGGATGCTGAATAACTCCCCGGCTGCACCCACCACAGAGTATAGTTCAGAATCCCAGGTTTTCAGTTTTGATTCATACTTCCAGTAAAAACCTTCCCCGGCAGTTGCATCCTGTACCCCCTCCGTATTTACCCTTTTCTCGCCGGAGACCGCACCTACGGCAGCATCGGCATAATGCCTGCATATATTCAGCAATGCGTCTTTATTCAGGAAGGTATTAGCATCGGTATAGATGACCACTTCGCTGCTTACCTCGTGCATGGCACGGTGCACAGCGGCTATCTTGCCACTGCGCTCAGGGCGGTGCATGAGTTTTATTTTTGGGTAGCGGGCGATGATATCAGGTGTTTTGTCCGATGAGCCATCTGTAACAAAAATATAGCTGACCTTGTCTTTGGGATAATTGAGCGCCAGCGTATTGCTGATCTTCTGTTCTATATAGTCCTGTTCGTTATAAGCTGCAACGATAATGGTAAGTGTGGGCCAGTTGTCATTTACTACCGGTGGTTTCCTTTTGCCTTTCAGCATACCCCTCAGCTTTACTAAAAAGTACAGCAGTATGCCGTAACCGAAGAAGGCATAAAAGACGATGAAAATACTGATCCAGAAAGCGATTACCATTATTATCAATTGACAGGATAGCACAGCTTCCTGCTGTTTTTATTGTTAGTGATGTTCCACATTACTGCTTTCAGAAAAACCGGGATAAAGCCTGTTTGACCGTCCTTTATATAACTGAGTATATTGCGGGGAGCGACCACCAGTATAAAGTAACACCAGAATATAAATGTAGTGCCTGGTGAACAATTCCTGCGAATGAACAATATCCTGTTCCTGTTCATAAAGTACTCTTTAAGCGCACTCTTAGCTCCTACTGACACTGATTCCTTATGATAGATGAGCGCCTGCATATTTACCCATATCTTAAAACCGGCACGCCTTAGCTGCTCGCACCAGTCCATCTCTTCGTAGTACAGGAAGTAGTTTTCAGACATGAGCCCGGCACGGGTGATAGCTTGCCTGGTAAGCATCATAGCAGCGCCATGTATGTAGCCGGTTTCACCGGTAGTATGGTCGTACTGCCCGTTGTCTTTTTCGAACTGGCCTATACACTTATTACGTGCAGTATAGTAGTTCATTTGTGTAAACCCTGCATACTGCAGAGTTTCAGGCTGGCTGTAGTACCTGATCTTTGGTGATATGATACCGATCTCAGGATGCTCTTCCAAAGTTTTGACAAGTGTTTCCACCAATCCTTCGGTGAATTCTGTATCATTATTTACAAAGAACAGGTAATCCCCTTTTGCTTCCTGTATACCTAAGTTATTGCCACCGGCAAACCCCAGGTTTTTATCGGAGCGGATAAATTTGACAGATGGATATTTACTTCGCCAGGCTGGCACCGGGTTTTCCTTGCTGCCATTATCCACCACAATTATCTCCAGCGGCTCGTAGGTATTATTACTGAACACAGATGCCAGTAACTCATCCGTGATGCTGCTATGATTATAATTTACGGTAATGACAGAAACGAGCTTCATTGCTGCTGCTAAACTACATTATGTACTTAGAAAATCAAGGAACAGTTTTTTAGATGGCGTATAGCGCATTTCATTATTGCAGTAATATTTAAATTATACGCTATTTGTTTGTTGTGGCAATTCGTGTTGTTGAGCAGTATAAAATATGCGCATAGGTATAAAATTTATGAGGTTTTAAGAATATCTTGCGGCATGACAAATGGCCAATATCAATTTCCGGGAGTCACGTTACTGATAACTCATTATAACAGGAGCGGTTCTTTAGCCCGTCTTTTATCCGGGCTACATGGTATGGGTTGCCATTTTGATGATATTGTTGTGGCTGATGATGCCAGTAAACCGGAGCATCAGCAAAGACTGAAAGAGCTACAAAAAGAATACAATTACCGCCTGATCACTTCTGGAAAAAATAAAGGGTTTCCAGGCAACCTTAACCAGGGCCAGGATGCGGTAACTACGCCATACGCACTGTATATACAAGAGGACTTTGTGCCATCAAAATTGTTCCCGGACAAACTGGTAGAGGCTCTGCAATTCATGAATGAAGATAAGACACTGGACTACATACGCTTCTGGTCGTTCTATCGCTATCCTAACTTAAAGCCATACGGCAAGGGGTTTTCGGAAACGATATACAGCCCGCTGAGTATGAGTCATCTTAAGTTCTTCATGTACAGCGATAATCCGCACCTGCGCCGCAATAATTTCTTTGAGCGGTTTGGCCGCTACCAGGAAGACATTGATGGCAATATAGCTGAGCACCGGATGTCTATATCCTATATGCAGCAGAAAGGCAGGGGGTTATTTTATGAGGCTTATGACACACTGTTTGAGCATGCAAATTCGGCTGAAGAGCCGAGCACATTTGACCGGGCAGACTGGCGGCAGAGCAGGAACCCTGCGATGCTCTTTCTGCGCTGGCTATACCTGCGCTACAAATGGCTGAAGTGCACTTATGAACTTAACTTTACGATCTATAAAAAATAATGAACATGGCCAATGCCACTTACTCATTTCCCGGTGTTACCCTGCTGATCACGCACTACAATCGTAGCAGCTCGCTGGAAAGACTGTTGGCAAACTTCCGTGACCTGGGCTGTTCGTTTGAAGACATAGTAGTGTCTGACGATGGCAGTAAGCCGGAGCATGTGGATTACATCAAGACATTGCATGACAAGTACACCTTCCGGCTGATAACAACACCTAAGAACCGTGGCCTTGGCAACAACATCAATAAAGGGCAGGACGCTATTACTACCCCTTATACGCTGTATGTGCAGGAAGACTTTATTCCACAGCCGTTGTTTATGCCAAAGCTGCAACAGGCTATAGAGATCATGAATGAGCGTAAGGATATAGATATGGCCCGATTTTATGCTTATTTCAAATACCCGTACCTGACTCCACTAAAGAATGGTTTTTCTGAAATGCGGTTTAGTATTTTATACCCGGGCTATAAGAAGTTTTACATGTACAGCGACCACCCGCACCTGCGCCGCAGCGATTTCCTGCAAAAATTCGGGCGATACCCTGAGGGTGTAAATGTGGAAGTATCTGAGTATGGTATGATGCTGTCTTTTCTGCAAAGAAAGGGCAAGGCGATATTTTATGATGAACATAAAAGTCTGCTGGACCAGGTGAACTCCAGTGCAGAGCCGAGTACGTTTAAACGTAACTACTGGCGTGAAAGCAACAACGTCTTTATATCGCTGGCCCGTCACCTATTCCGCCACCTGAAATTCAACTATAATTATTTAGTGAAGAAGTACTGATTGACTTCACCTTGATTTGAATACTGTATTACTGTCGTGAAATATTTTCAGGCTTTTATTATCTTTAAAACTACCAACTGGTATTGCGGATGGTGAAATAATAAACTTGTACTTATTACCAGTACCTCCGGACAAGCCTTTTAAGAAATTATAGATAATTCTTTCTTCAACGATAAAACAAGGGTCATCCAGGTAAACATTATGTAATGCGCTCATGTACCTTTCCTTTTTCTTTGCAAGATCTTTTTTGTATATATCTCTGACCTTTTCGTCATCAATTATACCTATTATCTCTGAGTCAGTATCCTTTCGCTTCCATAATGTGTCATTATATATCGTGTACGACCTGGTCAGATCAAGCACTGGATAGCCTGTTTGTGATAACCAAGAGATGGCAATTTCCGGTTTTAAGTAACCCACCTTAACCGCTTGCCACAAAACAGAGTCTATGGTTTTTCCACCACGTTGTATTTCATGAAGAGCCAGGATACCATATAGTGGGCCTGCATCCAACACGCTATCTTCGCTAAAAGTAGCACCGATCACATCCTCATTCAGCAAATTATGCTGTAACATAATGGAGCGAAGTATCTCAGAAGCTAATTCATCATTCCGCCACATTTTATTTACAAAGGCTGTATCGTTGTACCTGGATGGTAACAAACAATGAATATTTTGGTCGGCATCAACAAGCTTATTAATATATTCAACTAGCTGAGTATCGATCAGTGAACAGTATTTCAGATGTAGTATCTCATATTCTTTCAGGAGCTGTTGATACTCCGCAGTAGCATGAAAATCTTTAAAAAGCGACTGATTGAAAAACGATAACGGAGCCCCTTTTTCAACTAACTGCCTGCAACCGGATAATGCGAGTTGAAAATTTTGGTCATATAGGTTACAGATCAACTGGTTGTAAATGTCAACAGCAAAAGGTTTTTTAAAGCGAAACGCCGTATCGTAGATCTTAGTTGCTACATGGTAATCCTTCTGGATGATTGAATGTTCGGCCTTGTGAACGTAGTAATAATAATGCGTGACAGAATCCTGCCCTGCAAATGCTCTCATAGAAAAGACCATCAAAGTAATTATGAAAATCAGTCGCTTCATTGGGATATATTGTAGAACGCAATTAGCTTGAATAAATTGTACTAAATTGGCAGAACAGAGATTTTAGGACTGCTTTGACTACAACCTAATATAATATAGGAGGATCCTCCATTATTATCTCCAGTGCTGCACTTCTATCAACCGGTAAAATTGTCTGTACAGATTCTGGAGCCCAAAGGTGCCGTATCCGCCATAATCCTCTATTCTTTTTATCTGCCCGTTATCGTACATAACTTCCAGCAATAGCGTTTCTGAATCAGGACTCTCTATATCATATTTGCCTTTGAGTGAAGCCAGGCCAAGATAGTTAACCGTTTTTATTAGTCTGTTGTAAGAAGCAGTATCAATACGGGCAGTAGACTTGTCTATCCTGTTAATCATCACTCTATCCGATCCAAAGCTGACGTCAACTCCGCCGCTAACCATAGACGAACCATACGTTAAGTGTATTTCTGCAACCTTTAATTGCTCCGGGCTACCGTTATATTCCATAAGTCCACCGTGTTTAGAAATGAGGGTATCATTTTTTCGGGCGGGTTTAATTTTCTTTCCGTTGTCATAAACTGCCATTACTACTAATAGAGGGCCATCTTTTGAGCTAAGTAAGTCAATGGCAAAATAGCCGGTGCCTGTAAAGAAAGGATGACGTTCATAATGACCATTACCCATATCCAATACCGCAAAACAAAAGTTGTAGTTAATTATAAGGTCCGTCAATCCATTTCCATCAACGTCCATTTTAAAGAAACCGTTTATTTTATCTGCTGTAATAAATAAAAATTGCCCGTAAGTGCCGGATTTGTTATTGAACAATTGCTCAATATCTTTTGCTGTCTTGAGTTTATCTATTTCATTAGATTTTGCCGTTGCCGTGCAAAGCAATATGATCAATATAGTCAGGGCTTTTTTCATTACGGCCAATTAATACCCGAATTTACATATTCTATATTAATCATATTGCAGGAGCAGCAGTGAAAATTGTACAATTTGATTTGAGCCCAAAATTGTCTGAATAGACTTAGCTGCACATCATAAAAAGCAAAAAGGAACGCATTGCGTTCCTTTTGGTAGTCCGACCTGGATTCGAACCAAGACAAACAGAGTCAGAGTCTGTTGTGCTA
>CAYZKL010000055.1:12347-25465 GCA_964478855.1 uncultured Flavipsychrobacter sp. | reverse complement strand
TCTATCAGTATCTCGCCGCCGGATACATCATGAAACCTCGGTATCAGATCGGCAACAGTAGATTTACCGGCACCTGATGAGCCTACCACAGCTACTGTCTTGCCCTTGCCAACAGAGAAACTAACGCCATCGAGTATGGTCTTATCGCCATAGGCAAACTGCACGTTTTTGAATTCTATACTATGCTCAAAAGATTTGATCGGTTTAGCATCAGGCAGTTCTTTAATCGTATTCTCTACTCCAAGCAGGCGTTCTATCCTGTCGAGTGCCGATGTGCCTTTCTGAACATTATAGAATGCATTTGAGAGGTTTTTAAAAGGATTGATGATCTGTGTAAAGATGGCGATGTAAGTAATAAATGTAGCACTGTCAAAACCGTTGCCTGCAAATACCATTCTGCCGCCTATCCATAATATGATGCTGACCAAGATAATGCCCATCGTCTCAGATAATGGAGATGCCAGTTCTCTGCGTGCAGCAATGCGGTTACGGGTGCGGAACAAAAGATTGTTCAGCTTCATGAACCTGAGGTGCTGGTGGTTCTCTGCATTGAATGCTTTCAGTACCCTCATCCCCACAAGTGTTTCGTCTATAACACCCAGCATACTTCCCAGGTGCTCCTGTGCCTGGTTGGATGATTTGCGCAGCGACTTGCTGATGCGGCCAATTATGAGTCCGGCTATCGGCAGGAACACTAACAGTACCAGTGTAAGCTGGTAGCTGAGAAAGATCATGTAACCAAGAAATATAATAATGGTGAGCGGCTCACGGATAAAAACCTCCAGCACCGCCATTATAGATAATTCTACCTCGTTAATATCATTAGTATTACGTGATATCAGGTCACCTTTTTTCTCTTCTGTAAAAAACCCGATAGGTAATGATAAGGTTTTGGTGAACAGGTCATTTCTCAGCCTGCGCAATACTGCATTCCGCAACGGATTAAGTGTGTACAATGCGAGGTATAGGAACAGGTTTTTGAGAACAGTAAAAACAACGATGATGATGCATATATAGGCAAGCGTGGTCAGCTTGTCCTGGTGCAGCAAGTAACTGTTGAATTGGTCCTTGATACTGTCAATAAAACCAAAGGCAGTTTTTGTTCCGGCTACTGCGGTTTCTTTTGCAGGCTTCTGGTCGAACAATACACTAAGCACCGGCGCCAGCAGCGAGAAAGAAAGCAGGCCAAATAAAATACTTAGCAGGTTGAACAGGAAATAGAGGCCTATTTTCCCTTTATAATCTGCTAAGTATGTTAGTAGCCTTGATATTTTTTTCATGTAGTTCTATTCAATGGTGTAAGACACCGTGCCGTCTTTTTCGTCTTTCAGCATTATGCCTGCCGCAGCAAGTTTGTTCCTTATCTGGTCTGATGTGGCAAAGTCTTTACGCTTTTTGGCATCGGCCCTTATCTCGGCCAGCAGCGATATCACGTTCTCCAGCTTACCGCTTTGTGCTGCCTGTAATGGCTGCATACCCAGCAGGTCTTCCAGGAAAACTTTGAATGTATTTTTTAACAACGCAAAAGTATCTGCAGAAATTGCACCGGCGGCAACCTGCCCTCCCTTTATACCATTGATCACAGGTGCCAGCTCAAACAGGTTTGCGATCACTTTGGCGGTGTTCAGGTCATCACTCATAAATTCTTCGCACTCATTACTCCACCTGGTCACATTGTCATTCAGTTCCTTGTCTTCTGCTTCGGTATTGCGGGGATGGGTTAGCTTTTGCAGTAACTCATATGCTTCCCACAGGCGCCTGAATGCGCGTTCAGATGCCTGCAGTGCTTCGTTGCTAAAATCGAGTGTGCTGCGGTAGTGTGTTTGCAGTATATAGAATCTTACCACCATCGGGTGATAAGGTTGCTCCAGTATAGGATGTGCTCCACTGAACAATTCCGACAGCTTGATCACATTATTGTAGCTCTTACCCATCTTCTTACCGTTGATGGTGATCATGTTGTTGTGCATCCAGTAGCGAACGGGTGCATGGCCATGGGCTATAGTGCTTTGTGCTATCTCACTTTCATGATGCGGAAACTGCAGGTCCATACCGCCGCCATGTATATCAAATGTCTCCCCGAGATACTTACTGCTCATAGCAGAGCACTCAATGTGCCATCCCGGGAAACCTTCACCCCATGGGCTGTTCCAGCGTTGTATGTGTTCCGCAGGAGCTTTCTTCCACAAAGCGAAGTCCACTTTGTTGCGTTTCTCATCCTGTCCGTCCAGTTCCCTTGTGGTCTCCAGTTGGTCTTCCAGTATCCTGCCCGACAGTTTTCCGTAAGGATAATTGTCAGCATATTTTTTTACATCAAAGTATACAGATCCGTTCACCTCGTAAGCATATCCCTTTTCCATGATGGTCTCTATCATGTTGATCTGCTCTATGATATGGCCCGTTGCGGTCGGCTCAATTGCAGGCTCCTCGCAATTGAACAGGCGCATACCATGATGGAACAATGAGGTGTATTTATGCACCAGTTCCATTGGTTCCAGTTTTTCCAGTTTGGCCTTTTCGCCCACCTTGTCTATGGCTTCTCGGCCTTCTTCTTCAAAGTGGCCGGCATCGGTAATATTACGTACATAGCGCACCCGGTATCCCTGGTGTTTCAGGTAGCGTTGTACCACATCAAATGTGATGTATGGGCGCGCATGGCCCAGGTGAGATTCTCCGGATACGGTTGGTCCGCACACATATAGTCCGGCATAACCGGGCGTCAGTGATTCAAACTTTTCCTTCTGGCGTGTATATGAGTTATATATATGGAGTTCAGGCATAAAATATTGAAAGTTGTGCTTTTAGCTGCCTTGTGGGTAGCTTAAAACGAATGCAAAAATAAGTTAAAAAGAAGTATTGATTAATGGAAGATTTGAAGGGTGCGTTCTAACAGCAGGCCTTCGTACAGCACGCACAACAACCAGTGTACCGAATGAGGGATCCGGTAATGTTATGCTTATATTTTGTATTGCTGTATGCTAACATAGCAGGTCGTTTGAAGCAAATATAACGAATATATCATTTCAATAGATACTATTCACCTTCTTTCCCGGCCCTTAGTAGAATATCTTTCTCCTCCTGGGTCAGGGAGTTGTAACCTTTCTGGTTGATCTTATCCAGTATATCATCTATCCTTTTCTGCGAGATCCCCATCTTGGTATAGTATGCCCTGTTCAGTATCTCATTCCTTTTTTTGCTGTTCTTCCTGCGTATCTCATCTTCATTGGGTGTTACCAGGCTCTCTATTTTCCACGATAGCTTATACATCCACTCTCCCGGCCTGTAGCCCGACTGTAGCAGTTTTACATAAACAAAGCCCATAAGGCCGCCACCTGCCAGTAATGCTATCACGGGTAGAAAAAAACCCGAGCTCATGATCATTAATAAGGCAAAGACCCCGCCTACCACCAAGATGTGAATGCTGAAAGTTTCTGTAAGGTAGAACCTATATTTAGGAGTAAGTGTTATAGCTGCAGCGGCCATACCTATAAGCCCCGCACGTGGCCCCAGCAGCCCTATCACATTTGGCGGCACACCCCAGCTACCGGGCAGCAACTGTGCCACCAGGTAAAATACACCACCCGTCACCATGCTATACGCATATAACGGAACCACTTGTTTATAACCTACCAGCATCTGCACCACAGAGCCAAAGCAGTAGAGCCAAAGCATATTGCTGGCCATTTCCATGAAGCTGTTAGGCACCTGGAACCATCCGTAGGTAAGCAATGTCCACCAGTGGGTCTTAAATCCGGCAAGTGCCGGCAATGCAATATTTGGCAGAAAATAAAGGTCAAAATTCTCATTGCTCTTGTACACCAGCATGATGACTGCCCAGGATATGGCCAGCATCATGTACGCTCCTGCCGAAAAGATGATCAGCTGCAGTACTGCATTATTCTTTAATCCCGGTATATAAGATAGCGCTGATCGTGGTCTTCCTGAGTTCATTTGTCTCAAAATTATTAATAAAAGTCATTGCGTATCTTCTTGCTCCACATTCTTAACAATATGAACGCAAACAGCATACCGCCCAGGTGGGCAAAGTGTGCTATATTATCTCCCGCAGAGTTATATACACCTTGCGATAGTTCTATAATAGCATATATGGCCACAAACCATTTTGCCTTGATGGGTACCGGTATGAACATGATGAACAGCTCAGTATTAGGGAACAGGTAGCCGAATGCGAACAATAGCCCGAATACCGCGCCAGATGCACCTACCGTTGGCTCATTGATCATGATCATATAATATTCGTTGAACAGCCGCTTGGATACAGCGATACAGTCGATACAATTATTATCGCCTGACCACATATTCAATACCTGGCCAAAAGGACTGACCTTATCCAGGCTATGATGCCTGATGAACTGCGCATATTCTACAAAGCCGGGATGTGCCTGGTAGTTCATCATGTCATTATGAAAGCTGCTGTACTGGTAAGTAAGCACACCCATGTGGCACAGGGCCGCTCCCAGCCCGCATACCAGGTAAAACAGCAGGAACCGTTTCGGCCCCCAGAGGTTCTCCAGTATTTTACCAAACATCCACAGGGCATACATATTGAAGAAGATGTGCATTATTGTACCCTGCAGATCGCGCGGGTCGCCATGCATGAACATGTGGGTGAAGGGTTGCCACCACCTGAACAGCGGTGAAGACCAGTAATGAAGCGCTAAGTAAGTATCGAGATTAATGCCATTCCTGATAAACACCATTTGCAGCAAGACCATCAATACATTGATGATGATCAGGTTTTTTACTACATCCGGAAACTCGCTGTACCTGCCCGGCCTGAAATTTGTCATGCTGCAAAAGTAAAGAACATGCAGAACAATCCTGTTACTCCGGTAATAAGATATATAGCTTGTGACTCAGTCTTTTAACGGTTTTGTCATTCGCTACAATCTTTGATTGCTTTTAAACCCGCAAGATTTAATAATTGCTCATTCACATGAACTAATTCTGGAATTATGCTTGTAATGAGCGTTAAATACATTTTATATTTTATTATGCAGAAAATAAATATAAAACAGACTGCGCGTTGGATATGAATTTTCCATAATTTCGTAAGTCTGAAACTTGCTTCAGACCAAATAATAATAAACTTAAAATCAACAAAATGAAAAGGATTTTACTTACAATGGCGATAGCCGCCGCTGCGTATTCCAGCAACGCCCAGATCCTGGCTTCGCAGAATTTTGAAAGTGGTGTGCATACTCCTTGGACAGAGGCGCATACAGGGGTTGGTGGTGCAGGATGGCAGATAAAATCTGTTCCTACAAACATGTACTTCAGTGTAGCCACTACTAATGGCAAGCATACTAAGTACGCTATCGTAGACGAGTATAACACACCAAATAATGCGACTGCTACTTTAACTTCACCGGTATTCAGCCTGTCAGGAGTTACTACTCCTTACCTGGGTTTTGATTACCTGTATTTTGGTGCTTCATTAAGTGCTGCTCCATATACTCATGAAGCAGCGTGGATAGAATTTACTACAGACGGCACCTCATGGGTATTACTGGATTCTTTCACAGCAGTTGGTTCAGGTGCTGCATGGACAACCAAATTCATCGCTTTACCTACTTCATCATCTGCTACATGCCAGGTGCGTTTCCAGTATAAAGACAATGGTGGCAACCTTGTAGGTGTGGCTCTTGAC
This sequence comes from uncultured Flavipsychrobacter sp., assembly GCA_964478855.1. Lineage (GTDB taxonomy): Bacteria > Bacteroidota > Bacteroidia > Chitinophagales > Chitinophagaceae > Nemorincola. The sequence continues at coordinate 19,794 of CAYZKL010000055.1, read as the reverse complement.
GAAATACTGGTTTATGGAGCTCCTGCGACAGATGTAGGAATTACCAGCGTTACTCCTGTTTCCGGTGCACCTAACAGCTATTTCCTGGTTCCTACAGGCTCGGCTTCTTTTGCTGGCTCTGTAACTAACTATGGTACTGGTTCTATATCTTCTATAACTGCTAACTACCAGGTAGGTACTTCACCTGTTGTTACAGCTACAGTTCCGGTAAGCCTTGCAGGTGTTGGTGCTACTGGCACTTTCACTATCCCTACTCCATATACTGTGGCTACAATTGGACAGAAAAGCGTAAAGGTTTGGATATCTGCTACAGGCGATGCTAATCTTAAAAATGACAGTATGAATACTGCTATTGTAGGTGTTCCTTTCCTGCCAAAGAAAAGAGTATTGTTTGAAGAAGCAACTGGTACATGGTGCGGATGGTGCCCACGCGGTATGATCTATATGGATTCTCTCTGGAAATTACATCAGAACGATGTATGTATCACTTCTGTACATAATGGTGGTTCTGATCCTATGAAGAATGACAACAATTCTGCAAAGAAATATGATGGTCTTATAGCTAGCTTGGTTGGTGGTTTCCCTTCAATGGTTGTTGACCGTACTACAGAAACAGATCCAAGTAATGCATTTAGTGCTTACAATGTATTCAAAGATTTGTTCGGATATGTGAATATAGGCGTAACTGCTACCTACACCGGTAGTGCTGTCAATGCTACAGCAACCGTACAGCCTGCATTAGACCTTACAGGCGATTATCGTCTGGAATTCTTCATCACTGAAGACGATGTTGTAGGTTCAGGTACTGGATGGTCTCAGACCAACTACTATGCACCTGGCGGACCAGGCAATAGTACTTCTATGAAAAATGCAAAGTACAATTTCAATATATTGCCATCACCGGCATCGGGTCTTTCTTATCCATTTGTTGCACGTTACACCGTTCCCGCAGATGTTCAGGCAAATCCTAACGGTATAGCATCAAGCTTGCCTGCTGCTATGCGTTCAGGTGGCGTATATACTTATTCAATCACTCCGGTTACAATTCCTTCAAACTGGGTATCTACTAAACTGCGCGTTAACGTGTCAGTAATAGATAACAATTCTTCAAGTGCTACATTTGGACGTGTACTTAATAGTACGCATACTTCTGTTACTACCCCATGGGCGTTCATAAACGTAGGTGCTGAAGTTACAGCAACAGGCATCAACGATGTTCAGTTGTTCCCTAACCCTGCTGCAAATGATGCGCATATGAGGTTCGTACTTCAGGATGCTACTACAGTACAGTTCTCAGTATTTGATGTAGCTGGACGTGAAGTATTCAGTGCTCCTGCTGAAAAAATGCTTGCAGGTGGTCACCAGATCAATTTCTCTACTGCTGGTTATGCTTCTGGTCTTTACAACGTAGTTCTTACTACTGAGACTGGTAAAGTAACACAGCGTCTTTCAGTTGTTAAATAATTAATTTATTTATTATAAAAAGGGGCTGCCTTTTCCGGCAGCCCCTTTTTTATTGTGCTTTAACATTATTTTCGTACTTCATTGGATTGTTTTTTTTGGAAAAAACAGGATTAATCATTAATTTGCAGTATTAAAATAGTATACGAATGAAAAAGATTTTACTTTCTTTATTGTGTGCGGTCGGTTTGCTCTCTCCATTATTGGTGAGGTCGCAATCTTTTAATGTAGCACACGATACGCTTATCACAGTTGCAAACGGTGGTATGGTCAACATGAATAATTTTGTTACTCCTGTGGGTGGTCCGGTTACTTTGCAATGGAGAGCTATTGAAAGCAACATCCCTTCTGATTGGGCTCCGAATATTGGTATATGTGACAATGTAAATTGTTACCCGATGAGTTCGCTATACCCTTCGATGGCTTTGAAAACTACAGTGCCATATACTGCTATGGGTGATTTCCATGTTCAGGTAGATTTGTCTCCAAGCACTACACTGGGAACATACTATTTTAAATTAAGGTTGCACAACCAGGCAGCATCCACAGATACTGCTATTGAAACATACATCATCAGCAAGACAAATCCTACTGCTGCTGCTTACGTTGTAAAGTCTGTAGAGAATGTAGTATTGTATCCAAACCCTGCTAACAATGAGTTGAACGTAGTGTATGATGCAAGCGCGGATGTAAAGAATATCGCAGTGTACAACATCATAGGTAAGGCAATGACCATCTACCGTGTAAATGGCACCAGCGCTAATCTTAACCTTGAAAACATTCCTTCAGGCATCTATTTTGTACGCCTCATCAACTCTCATGGTGATGTAGTTGTGACAAGGAAGTTTACTAAGCAATAATCAGCTTTCTCTTTAAGAGATCAGCATACCGATATAAAAAGAGCATCCCGGATATTCCGGGATGCTCTTTTTAATTTTGTACCATCGGTTGCTATTGCTCAAAGTAGCGTACTACACATTCTTTCAGCATTTGCTCCTGCTCTGCTATGCCTACTATTGATACAGGCAATACCTCATCAAAATGCGGCCAGCCATCCTCATCCCTGCCCACAAAAGTATAATAGCCAAGTTGGCTCAGTAAGGTGCATACTGCCACATGTATCAGGTCCTGTTTCTGTTCTTTCGAGAATTTTCTTCTTGGCATACGGCCAAGCTCATTTACCCCGATAAGGAACAATATCCCCTCCATGTCAGGCAGTTTCCCGAACCGCTCTTTGAGCAGGTCTTCAGTAGCTATCCATTTTTCCTGAAAATTTTCCATAATTGTATCTTCATCTATCCCTGCGGGATCATTAGACTGCGAAAATAGGTTATTAAATACATTGTTCACCGCCTGCGTTATAAGTATGAGCGAATAGGGTTAACTTGCCTTTTTAAAAAAAGTTAAAACTGAACGTGAAATAACTCTTTTTCCTTTCCACGCCATATTTTTGATTTTGCAAACAATAGAATACTATGGACATATCTTCATCTGTTGACATTCGCGAACTGAACGAACGCATCCACCAGCAAAGTGCATTTATCGAATTGCTGAATATGGAGCTGAATAAGACCGTTGTAGGTCAGAAGGTAATGGTAGAGCGCCTGATGATAGGCTTGCTGGCCAACGGCCATGTGCTGCTGGAAGGCGTGCCGGGTCTTGCGAAGACGCTTGCTATCAAATCGCTTGCTTCAGCTATTCATGCGCGCTTTGCCCGTATCCAGTTTACGCCCGATCTGCTGCCTGCCGATGTGTTGGGTACAATGGTCTATAATCCGCAAGCTCATGAGTTTGCCGTGCGTAAAGGACCGATCTTTTCTAACTTCATCCTGGCAGATGAGATCAACCGTGCTCCTGCAAAGGTGCAAAGTGCACTGCTGGAAGCCATGCAGGAGCGCCAGGTGACCATAGGCGATAATACATACAAACTGGAAGAGCCTTTCCTGGTATTGGCTACCCAAAACCCCATAGAGCAGGAAGGTACTTACGAACTGCCTGAAGCACAGGTAGATCGTTTTATGCTGAAGATAGTGATCACCTATCCTAAGAAGGAGGAAGAGCGCCAGATCATACGAACCAACCTGAATCCCGGTGGTGCCGTAAAGATCAACCCTGTTGTGTCTGTCGAAGATATATTGCGAGCACGCCACCTGGTGCGCGAGGTGTATATGGATGAGAAGATAGAGCAGTACATACTTGATATAGTATTTGCAACCCGTTTCCCTGAAGAGTATAAGCTTGCCAAACTGAAACCTTTCATCAGCTATGGTGGCTCACCACGTGCCAGCATCAACCTTGCACTGGCAGCAAAGGCTTATGCATTCATCAAGCGTAGAGGCTATGTGATACCTGAGGATGTGCGTGCCATCTGTCATGATGTGATGCGCCATCGTATAGGCCTTACTTATGAGGCAGAAGCGGAAAACGTAACAAGCGAACAGATATTGAACGAGATACTGAATGTGGTAGAAGTGCCATAGCAAAGTTACCTGCTACGCAGGTAAGCATATCTCGAATACAGAGCCGGAGGGCGTATTATCTTTAACGGTGATACGCCCTTTGTGTTGCAGCACTATTTTGTTGGTAAGATATAATCCCAGACCGGTACCCTTAGATTTGCGGCTTTCCTCGCTACCTATTCTGTAAAATTTATTGAAGATATTCTTCTTTTCGTGCTCTGGTATGCCTGCGCCATTGTCTGTTACCTGGAGCACTATATTAGACTGTCGCCTGCTTACTGATACAGTTACGGGCTTATCAGCAGGGGTATATTTTATAGCATTCTCCAGTAAGTTATTGATGGCCATCTGCAGCATCATCTTATCACCTGTTATCTTGCAGCCATCGGTCATATCTTCTTCAAACTGGCGGTCGCTATACCGGCTTGCATAATCATGTACGGTATCTTCAGCCAGTTCAGCCAGATCAAATGTTTCTATCGTAGGCTTGTACTGCCTGCCTTCTATCTGTGAAGCAAACAGCATATTATTGCAAAGGTCATTGAGCCTGTTTGCTTCCTTGATACAGCGGTCCAGTAATTGTTTGCGTGTTTCTTCTTCCAGTTGCCGTTTCTCTAATGTCTGCAGGTTCAGCTTTATGGCCGCAATAGGCGATTTAAGTTCGTGGGTCACAGACAGCATGAAATTGTTTTGCTGCCTCGATAATGCAAAACCCCTGCTGAATGATGAGTACACCACAAATGCCCCGATAAGTATTACGATAAGGAACGTTGCCCCTTCGCCTACATACTGCTTGGTGCGGCTGGATAGTTTGGCATTCAAAGTGGCCATTTGCTCATTATACTCAGCAGCATTATTTACGCTATCTATCTGGCTCCTGAGGGTTATTACCTGCTGGGCATATATGCTGCCGCTTTGCTTTTGCAGGCTCATCTCCCAGAATACTATGGCCGCTATTATATAAGCCAGCACTATCAGGTATATGGAAGATAGAAAACGCATTTCAGTATGTATGGTTGGTTCATCTGGCCACGAGGCCGGTCTTTTCTACTCTCAGGCCCACATGCAGTACTTCAGGCAGTGGGTTGATGCGCATGTCCTGCTCCAGCGATATCTGGTAAGTTCCTTTTTTGCTGAAGTTGATGGATGAGTCTGCAAATCTTACAGGTAGCCTTTGCTCCCATATCTCGCCCATACCGCGCCCCAGCCATTTGCCATTTGTTTCTGCCAGCATTATGTTTACCCGCTCTTTCTTCATTACACTATCTCCGGGCATTTTTATGTTTACCCACATCCATAGGTTGCTGTAGGGATATGCCTGCGTATGGCGTATCAACAGGAAGGTCTGGTAAATAACGGCAGTATCGGTAATGTCAAATGTGAAGGTTGGTTTATAATTGTAGGTCCAGGCATTTTGCGGTATCGGCTCCTCCTTCTGAAAATAAGGAGCAGGCAGGCATCCGGCCAATGCGATAAACAAAGCAAATAGCAATAAACTAACTTTAATAATGCTGACTTTCCGGTTCATATATTCTTTAAATACGGGCTTCTATGCCTGCAAAGCTAAGTTATAATAATAAGCTTACAGTATATTCAGTATCTGCTCCTTGGCCTTTTCCAGTTCATCTTTCATGTTGATCACTATCTGCTGTATTACGGCATGGTTGGCCTTAGAACCGAGTGTATTTATTTCCCTGCCTATTTCCTGCAATATGAAATTGAGCTTACGGCCTATTGCTGCATCATTCGCATTAATGGTTTCGTTGAAGTATTCGCAATGCTGTTTCAGCCTTATCTTTTCTTCCGAGAAGTCCATACGCTCCAGGTAGTAGATCATCTCCTGCTCAAAACGGTTCGGGTCTATCTTTTCCTTGCCGGCCATATCTTCCAGCCATTGGGTAATACGGGCGCGCACACGCTCTATGCGCTCAGGCTCCAGCGGAATGATCTTATCGTGCATCTCATCTATATTGCTGATGCGCAGTTTTATATCCTTCAATAGTGCAGCACCTTCATGCTGCCGGTGTGCGGTCAGGTGATTGGCTGCATCTATGATCACTTGCTTTACATTCTCCCATTCGTTTTCAGGCAATACATCCTGGTCTTGTGCCACTACCTCGGGCATACGCATCAGGGTAGATATGATGTTATCCTGCTCCACGCCTATTTTATCAGCTATCTGCTTCATGCCCTGGTAATAGAATAAGGCAAGGTCGGTATTAATGACCATTGGTTTTGCTGCACCTTCCTGGCGCACATTTACAGTAAGGTCTATCGTTCCCCTCATCAGCATGGTGCTGAGCATATTGCGTACATCCAGCTCATACGAACGAAGTATGGCGGGTAATTTTGTATTGATGTCAAACTGTTTGCCGTTGAGGGCTTTCAGTTCTACTACTATCTGCCGGCCATTTACTGTAGCCTCCGCACGTCCGAAACCCGTCATTGAATATATCATAGCATATTTCTTTGCAGCAAAAGAAAACAAACGTTTGTCAATAATGAAACCCTTACCAGTGTTTTTATGGAAATTTGTTGTAAAATGGTCTTAAAACTATCTTAAAGGCTTCAATTAGCAACAGAATTAGTTATTTTTGTTTCCATAGCTAAAATTTATTCATGCGCTTTACCTTCTTTATACTTTGCCTCCTTCTCTCATTTGGTGCAATTGCGCAGTTGCAGCCCGATGGCACCTTCAGCAAAGCTTACCTGGAAGGTGAGCGTAAGAAAATTCAGGATGAAATTCACGAGAATGAACAACAACTGGAAGCGCTGAAAAAAAATAAAAATGCGACCGTCGGCCAGTTAAGACTGCTGCAGAATAAACTGAACCAACGTCAGAACCTTATTGCCAACATCAATAACCAGATGAGCTATATAGACCGTACTATACAGTCTTCATCAAAAGAGGTATTGACGCTAAAGCAGAAACTGGAGCAGGAAAAGACCCGTTATGCGCAGTCCATCCGTTATGCCTACGAGACACGCAGTTCTTACGATATGCTGGCTTATGTATTCTCCTCCCGCAATTTTAATGATGCCACCCGCCGTATGAAGTACCTGAAGAAATTCAGGGATTTCCGTAAAGCGCAGGTAGAAGAGATACGCATTACACAGGGCCAGTTGAAACAAAAGATAGGTGTATTGAGTGCAGAAAAACAGGAAAAGGACCAGTTGCTGAATGCCGAGGTGCAACAGAAGCAGGTATTGCTTGCAGAGTCGGGGGAGGCTAACCAGAGAATAAAGGATCTGGAAGCCCAAAGCGGGGAGATATTAAAGAAGAAAAAAAAGAATAAAGAGGCTACTGCCCGCATCAATAACTACATTAAACTGCAGATAGAAAAAGAAATGGCCGCTGCTGCTAAAAAGGCAGAAGAAGCCGCCAGACTGAAAGCTGCAAGCGAACCTAAAACAGCGCCGGTAGCCAGTACAACTCCGGGCAAATCACCTGAGCTGACCAGGGTAAATAATGTAGCGAAACCTAAGATAGCAAGAGAAGCACCTGAACTGTATTTAACGCCAAGCGA
>CAYZKL010000055.1:12114-12337 GCA_964478855.1 uncultured Flavipsychrobacter sp. | reverse complement strand
GACTTTGAAGGTAACAGGGGCAAGCTATACTGGCCGGTGGAGAAAGGATACATCATTGATCATTTCGGGCAGCACCCGCACCCTGCACAGCCCAAAGTAATGGTGGACAATGCAGGTGTAGATATACAGACCGCAGAAAATGCAAACGTAAGGGCTGTGTTTGAAGGTGTGGTTACCAATATCTTCTCAGTAGGTGGCAGCAATGCCCAGGTTGTAATGATCA
>CAYZKL010000055.1:0-12104 GCA_964478855.1 uncultured Flavipsychrobacter sp. | reverse complement strand
AGTAACATATTCCGCCCACAAATGTGGCTGCTAATGGCCTGGTTGTAATGATCAAGCACGGTAACTTCTTTACGGTTTACAATTGTGTTGCCAATGTATGGGTAAGGATAGATCAGCAGGTATCTGTGAAACAGGCTATTGGCCAGGTGGTCAATAACGATGAAAACATACCTACCATCAATTTCCAGGTATGGAAGAGCATTGGTAAGGGCAGCCCTGTAAAGCTCAATCCTGAACAGTGGATCGGCCGTGTACGCTAATTTAAATGGAACCAGGTATAAAAGCAGATGCCCCGAATTTTCGGGGCATCTGCTTTTATGAGTATTGCTTCTTTAATTCAGTTTCACCGCTTCAGGATATACCAGGGGTATACCTTTCTCAGTTTTCATCTTGGCAAATCCACCAAGTACATTACGCAGGTTATGATAGCCTTGGCGTTTCAGCAGCGATGCAGCTATTACCGAGCGGTAGCCACCAGCGCAGTGCACATAGAGGTTATTGGCATCATCTATCATTGCCACGTTCAGCGGGTCATTAAGTGTGTCCAGCGGCACGTTGTGAGCGCCCTTTACATGTGCAGCATCAAACTCTGTTGCTTTGCGTACATCTATGATCTCCAGCAGTTGGTCGTGAGGTATATCCATCGCCAGTTCATCAGGCTCTATGTCTATGATCATGTCTAACTGCTCACCTGCATTTTCCCATGCTTCGTAGCCGCCGGCCAGGTAGCCCTGCACATTATCTATACCCACACGCGACAGGCGTGTGATGGTCTCTCTTTCTTTGCCCGGCTCTGTTACCAGTATTAGTGCCTGTGTATTTGGTATCAGTGTGCCTGCCCATTCTGCGAAACGCCCGTCAAGGCCTATGCTGATAGAACCCGGTACAAAACCCTGTGTGAAAACGGTTTCCTTACGGGTATCTAATATCCATGCTTCTTCAGCTATCTTTTGTTTGAACTGTTCAATGCTCAATGCCTGTAGTCCTTTATGGAACACAGCATCCATGCTCTCAGATCCTTCTTTATTGATACGTGCATTCACAGGGAAGTATGCCGGCGGAGTCGTAAGCCCCGTTGTTACTGCCTTTATGAACTCTTCCTTGGTCATATCCTTCAGGGCATAGTTGCTGGCTTTCTGTGCGCCTATGGTGCTGAATGTATCAGGCCCCAGGTTCTTACCGCAGGACGAACCCGGGCCGTGAGCAGGATACACGATGATATTATCGTTGAGTGGTTTTATTTTATGTTGCAGGCTTTCATACATCATGCCGGCCAGCTCTTCTTTGGTCATATTACCGCTGAACAGGTCAGGGCGGCCTACATCACCTACAAATAAGGTATCGCCTGTGAAGATGCAATACGGTGCGCCTGCTTCATCGTGCAGCAGGTAGCAGCTGCTTTCCAGAGTATGGCCTGGCGTATGAAGCACTGATATTTTCAGTTTGCCTACCATAAACTCTTCACCATCCTTGGCTACATGCACTTTAAAATTTGCGTGTGTATCAGGTCCGTAAATAATGGGCGCACCGGTTTTTTCTGACAGTTCCACATGGCCGCTCACAAAGTCAGCATGAAAGTGGGTCTCGAAAATATACTTGATCTTTACGCCACGTTCTGCAGCCATTTGTATATAGGCATCCACATCTCTTAGCGGATCTATTACCACGGCTTCTCCTTCACTTGCTATAAAGTATGCAGCTTCGCTCAGGCAACTGGTATATAACTGTTTGATTTCCATAACTCTTCAGAATATTAGATAGTGCACAAAGTTACATTAAAGCTTTAATAAGTGCATATAACCCATTCTGATACCGCTATAGATCATTATTACGAATTTGTAAAGCACTGTTAAAAGTAGGTCAGAGATTCATAGCCAATTTGTGTATTTCTATTCATGTTTTAACCTGTACAAGTTCAAAAACTGCTATCATTCTTGCAGTTGTATATCTCAGCAGGCTTAACAAATAAATTTGCTCAATACGTATGTTTTTGGTTACGTGACATATCTGTGACTGAACGTTTATAGGCTTGATTTCGCTGTTAACAATTGGTTGTTCTTGGCGTGATGTTTGTACTTATCCTCGGTAAGGATACGTGAATTTTGGAATGGAGTTAAGAGCATCCCCGGTAATACTGCTGATGCAGATTTCATTTTGATTGACGTACCCTTTTCATCTTAAATCTTAAGGGTATGAAACAATCTTTCTACACACTACGCACACTTTGCGGAGTTATGTTAATGGCAGGGATATCTCTGTTGAGTGCCATGAGTGCCAGTGCACAGGTTACAGGTACAAAAACAATTGGCATTGACTATCCTGACCTTGCTTCTGCAATTACAGACCTGAATACATCAGGTATTCTTGGTTCTGTCATAATCAATGTACCAGGCGCATATACCGAGACGGCTCCTGCAGGTGGTTACCTGCTTGGCAGTGCTGTGCTTAATGCCAGTACATCGGCTACAAGCACACTTACTATTCAGAAGAATGGTGGCGGTGCCAATCCCCTGCTTACTGCCCCTGTCGGTACATCTACTACGGTAGATGGTATCTTTTACATACAGGGTACAGACTATGTGACAATATCCGGCATAGACCTTACTGAGGCAGTGACCAATACTACTGCTACCACATGGATGGAACGGGGATATGCTCTTGTGAAACTGCAGAATACAGCACCTTTCGATGGTTGCCAGAACGTGACCATCAGGAATTGTACCATTACACTTAACAGGTCGAATACACCTACAGTAGGTATTTATGCAGGTAACCATATAGCAACGGCTACTACAGCGCTTACGCTCACAGCTACTACAGATGCAATGAGTGATTGCAGCTTTTATGGCAACACTATTCAAAACTGTGTTACTGGTATATCCCTCAGAGGTTTTGCTGCTCCCGCGCCATATGCATTGTACGATCAGAACAATGATATAGGCGGTACTTCAGGCACTACAGGTAATACTATCCGAAACTATGGCGGTACTACTTCAGGTTCAGGTATCAACCTCCAGTATCAGAACAATGCGAATGCCTCTTACAACAACGTTAATAATACCGCCGGTGGCGGTATTGCCGCTACCACAATACTGTACGGCATATACACACAGAATGGTACCAATTCATCCGTCACTGTTACCAATAATACTATTGAGCTGACCATGGGTACCACCGGTAGTTCATTGTACGGTGTCAACAGCAGTTGTCCGGGAACCGGCACGGTGAATGTGAACAACAACAGGTTCACGGCAAGTGGAGGATCTTCAGGTGCTATGTATATGATATACACCGGTAGCGCAATCACTAATGTGAATACGAACAACAATACTTTCTACAATATCAATGTAGCCACAACCGGCAGCCTTTACCTGGTGTATTACAGTACAGCGGCTACTCCTGCCTATATCACCTGCAATAACAATATGACCGATGGGCCATCTACTCCATACATCAATAAGACAGGTGCTGGCGGTACAGTTGCCGGTTACTATAATAATGCAGGCAGTGGCAGTGGTTCGGCTACATTGATCAATAATAATTTTTCCAACATTACACTTGCCGGTAATCCTACATTCTACGGTGTTTATGAAAACAATGGTGGAACGGGCCAGAATAAATCTGCGCGGTATAATACTGTATCAAATATTACTTCAGCTGGAGGTACGCTTTACGGTTTATGGATGGGGTATTCAGCCACAGAGATATTTTCAAACAATGTCGTTTCCTTCCTCAATGCAGGATCAGGAAACGTATATGGCATTTATGTCAATACCAGTTCTAATATCGATACTGTAGTGTACAACAGGGTACATAACCTTAGCAGCACAGGGGGTAATCTTTATGGTATTTACATCAATGCAGGTACCTCTGTAAATGTGTACCTGGATACAGTATATGCGCTTTCTACAACGGGTGCCAGCGGGCTGGCCTATGGTATTTATCAAAGCGGCGGTACTAATGTGGAAGTCTTCAGGAATAAGATCTACGATATCGCAGGTAATGGTGCCAGCAGCAGAGTAAGTGGTATATATTTTAACGCAGGAATCACCAGCGCATACAACAATCTCATTGGCGATCTGCGTACACCAAATTATAGCGGCACCGGTGGTACACAATTATCAGGTATTTATATAAACGGTGGTGTTTCTTCTGATATCTATTACAATTCTGTTTACCTCAATGCCACAAGTACAGGTGCTACATTTGGTTCCTGCGCTATCTACAGCAGCACTACGCCATTGGTCACACTACGCAATAATATTTTCGCCAACTTATCTACACCTGCAGGTGGAGAACTGACTGTGGCTTACCGCAGGAATGGTACTTCACTCACCAACTACCAGGCAGCGTCTAATAACAACCTGTTTTATGCAGGCGCCCCCAGCACTACCCGGGTCATATTTTACGATGGTACCACCTCTTATATAAGCATGGGCGTGTACAGGCCTATAGTTGCACCAGCAGATGCAAATTCTGTTACTGAAAACCCTCCGTTTGTAAGCACTATAGGTTCATCTCCGTCATTTCTGCACATCAGCACATCAGTACCAACGCAGATAGAAAGTGGTGCTGTAAATATTGCGGGTATCACTACCGATGCAGATAGTACCATTCGCCAAGGCAATCCCGGTTATACAGGCAGCGGCAGCGCACCGGATATAGGTGCGGTGGAAGGCAACTACCTGCTTACAGACCGTACAGGACCATCCATAGCATATGCCGTTTTGCCTGATGGCTGCACTACCGGTGACAGAACATTTACAGCTACTATCAGTGATGCTACGGGCGTGCCTGTTAGTGGCGGCTTGGTTCCTCGTGTATATTACAGGAAAGGTGCGGGCCCATGGTTCTCATCTCCCGGTACATTAGTTACCGGTAGTACTACATCGGGCACATGGAGTTTTACTATTTCCGCTGCAACAATGGGCGGTGTGACAGTAGCTGATGTGATTTCCTATTTCGTCATTGCGCAGGACGTTGTCAGCCCGGCAAATAAAGCTGCAAACCCCGGCGCAGGCCTGGTAGCAACCGATGTTAATACGATCAGCGTTTACCCTACCTCGCCCAATACATATACTATACTCCCGGTGCTTAGCGGCACCTATACTGTTGGTGTTGGTATGACATACACTACAATTACAGATGCAGTAAATGCCTATAATACTTCATGTATATCGGGCAATGTCGTATTTCAGCTTACGGACGCAACTTATCTGGGTGAAACATTCCCGATAACAATAAACGATAATGGCTCTGCCGGTAGTGGTAATACACTTACGATCATGCCGGCTGTCGGCGTTACGCCTGCTATTACAGGATCGTCTGCCTCAGGTATTTTTGTGCTTAATGGTGCAGATTATGTTACCATAGATGGTGCCAATACCCCATTGACTAACAGTGTGTGCCCTGCAGTATCATCAGCAAGGGATATGACCATTACCAATACCAGCACCAGCACTACCAGTGCGGTAGTTTGGATACAGACAGCCACAGGTGGCGACTCTGCTACACATAATACTATCCGCAACTGCAACATTGTGGGAAGCGGTAATACACGTACCCTGTTCGGTATTGGTTCAGGTGGCACTACCATTGGTTACACAAGTCTTGGTACAAATAACAACAGTAATACCATAGAGAATAACAGCATCATTGCAACACAGACCGGTATCTATTCAAAGGGCGCAAGTGCGGCAGATAAGAATACAGGTACAGTTATCAATCTTAACCACATGGATGGTACCGCTCCTGATAACCTCAGGAACAACGGTATATTCACAGGTTTTGAAGATGGTATAGTGATATCAGGTAACGTGCTTGCCAACATAACCAATGGCGCCAGTAATGACATTATAGGTATTAATCTTGGATTTGGTAACAATGCAACAGGTACGGGCGTCACTACCGGTAGTGATGTTACTAATGCCACTGTTACTAATAATAAGCTGGACAATATTACGCAGACCAATACATACACTGTGCTGGGTATTGCAGTAGCCGGCGTTACAACAGGTACCAATCTTATTGCCAACAATATGATCAGCGGCTTGTTAGGTAAGGGTACCGGCGGTGATTTCACTTCAGGTATATTTATCGGCGGAGCAGCAGGCGGCACTACAAGGGTGTATTATAATACCGTGGAGATAAGTGGTACTACCACAGGTGCTACATATCCCGCATTTGCGATCTCTGTATCTGGTACCAATCCTATACTCGATCTGAAAAACAACATTTTTGTCAATACGGCTACTACGGGTTCCGGTTATATTTTTGCAATAGGCCTCGCTTATTCAATATATACCAATCTTTCTTCTGATCATAACAACTTCTATTCTGTTGGTGCCAATATGGGTACTGTAGGTTCTCTTGCCGGTACGGGTACTCCTCAGCCTACACTTGCTATATGGCTGTCCACAACCGTTGGTGATGCAAATTCCAAGGACATCCTGCCTGTATTTACAAGTCCGTCCGATTTACATCTTACTACTGCTACAGCTAATATACCACTGATGAATACCGGTACACCCGTATCAGTAATTACAGACTTTGATTGTGCAGCTCGTAGTTCCACCACACCTGATATAGGACTAAATGAATTTTTCATTCCTTTATGCAGTAGTGTTAGCGCAGGACCTGCAGTACCTGATAACTCAGCATTCTGTAATTCCGGTTCTGCAACAATATCATTACCATCTTCTACTGTAGGTGTTGGTATCAGTTACCAATGGCAGGAGTCTGCCGACAGTGTTAGCTGGTCAGCTATTCCCGGTGCTACATCAGCCTCATATACCACACCGGTACTTACAATGACTACTTACTACCGTGCAGTATTGTCTTGCTTTTACTCAGGGCTTACAGATTCGGCTTCAGTAAAGATCACCATCAATCCGCTCCCGGTTATTACAGTTACACCCGATGGTGGTGCTATCTGTGCTACCGGTACAGGTATTGATATGACGGCTGCAGGCGCGGTATCTTATACCTGGTCACCGGCCACCGGCCTTAGCACTACTTCAGGTCCGTTGGTTACGGCCAATCCGCCTGCTACTACTGTTTATACAGTTACTGGTACAGATGCCAATGGTTGTGTAAACACACATGCTTCAACTGTTACCGTTACAGATGTACCTGCTTCATTTACAATTACACCATCACCGGTCACTGTATGTGAAGGTAGTCCGGCTGTAATGATATCTGCGATCGGTGCAGCTTTACCGTCAGTCGGTCCTGATTCTGCAGCCTCAGGTAGTATTAGTGTTACAGTCCCCGATGCTTTAGCTGCCGGCACCTCTACACCGCTTACGATCAGCGGCGTACCAACCGGTGCTACTATTACAGGCGTGTCTGTCCGTTTTAATATTACTATGACTTATGATGGTGATCTGGCGCTTAACCTTACAGCTCCAAACGGCAGAACACTCAACCTTGTTAATCGCAGGGGCGCAGGTGGCGATAACTTTGTAAATACCGTTGTTACTTCGGCAGGTGGTATTACATTCGCTTCATCTTCTGCTCCTTTTACTAATACTTATACAGCTGATGCAGCGCTCACTGGTGGTATTACCAGTCTTCCGGTCAATACTCAGTTATGGAGCGATCTATACAGTGTGCCAAATGGTACATGGACATTCAGTGCCCGTGATTTCGCAGGCGGTGATGTTGCCACTATTACTTCATGGACCATCATTGTAGATTATACATATGATCCTGCTGTTACATGGGCTCCGGTAGCCGGTCTGTTTACAGATCCGGGTGCTACTGTTCCTTATGTTTCCGGTGATACTGCCACTACAGTCTATGCACAGCCCGATACTACTACAGTATATACTGCTACTTTAGCATTGGGTGCCTGCAGCAATGCTACTGCTGTTACGGTTAATGTTACACCGCTGCCTGATGCCGATAGCATTTATGGTCCTACAGGTGTTTGCCGTGGATCTTCTGTTTCATTGTCAGACACTGTTGCTGGTGGTACGTGGTATGCTTCAAATGCAAATGCTACAGTAAGTGGTACAGGTGTTGTCAATGGCATTACTCCGGGCCTTGTTACTGTTTTCTATGTAGTTACCAATAGCTGCGGCAATGATACTGCTTTCAAGTATATGAGTGTTGACCTTGCACCGGTAGCCGGTGTTATTGTAGGTCCTTCAGCACTGTGCCAGGGCACTACTATTACGCTTACCAACTCTTCTCCGGGTGGTACCTGGAGCAGCAGCAATGCCAATGCTTCAGTAGGCAGCACAGGCATAGTCACCGGTGTGAGCCCCGGCACTTCAGTTATAACGTATAATGTTACCAATGGTTGTGGCACAGCCATCGATACGCATCCTATAACTATTAATCCTGCCCCAGATGCCGATACGATCCTGGGCCCAACTACTTTGTGTGAGGGTTCATCCACCTATTTGTATGATGCGGCACCGGGTGGTGTTTGGGTATCTGCCACCGGACGGATCAGCGTCACAACTACAGGCTTTGCCACAGGCGTTTCCGGTGGAACCGATACAGTATATTATATAGTAACCAATAGCTGTGGTACAGATTCTGCAGCCATCGAAATATTCGTAGATCCGCTTCCGACAGTGAGCCCGATAACAGGGCCAACCAGTGTTTGTGTCGGTGCATCTATAGCATTAAGTGATACTACATCAGGTGGTATATGGAGGGCAAGCAATCCTTCTGCAATAGTAAGCCCTACAGGTATTGTTACCGGTATCACTGCCGGTGTGGACACTATAAGTTATGAAGTGGCCAATGCTTGTGGTACTAATGCCGCACTGCATATTTTTACAGTCAATCCGTTGCCTGATGCAGGTGTTATCAGCGGGCCATCTTCGGTTTGTGTCGGTACATCTGTAACATTAGTATCTACAGCGCCGGGTGGTGTTTGGTCCAGCAGCAATCCTTCTGCTACCGTATCTACAACAGGTGTGGTGACAGGTGTGTCCACCGGTACTGCTATTATCAGCTATACATCTGCTGTAGTGTGTGGTACCGATGTGGCTGTTTATCCTATCATTGTCAATCCTTCACCCAACATTTATAATGTATCAGGTGGTGGCACCTATTGTGCAGGTGGTGCGGGCGTACACATAGGGGTGAGCAATTCCGATGTTGGTCTTATTACTCCGGCAGGTAGTTATACGGTCATAGCATCAGATCCAACTTATGGTTGTGCGATACCTATGTTCGGTACAGCAGTTATTTATGTTAATCCTACGGTTCCTCCTACGGTCAGTATCTCGGCCAGCAGTGATACTGTTTGTACAGGTACCTCTGTTACATTCACAGCAATACCTGTTAATGGTGGTGCTACACCGTCTTATCAGTGGAAAGTTAATGGTGTGAATACAGGCACTGGCGTTACTTATACGTACACTCCCTCACCCGGCGACATAGTTTCTGTTACTATTACCAGCAGCCCTTGCGCTCTACCTGATACCGGTAGCAGTAGCATCAGTATCCTGGTAACCGGTTACACTTATCCGTCTGTGAGTATAGCGGTTAGTCCCGGCACTACAGTATGCGAGGGTGCCATGACCACATTTACTGCGGTACCGGTATTCGGTGGTAGTTCACCTACATTCCTCTGGATAAAGAATGGTGTGAATGTGGCTACAGGTCCGTCTTACAACTATGTGCCTATGAATGGCGACGTGGTAAGAGTGTACATGACAAGTTCTTACAACTGTCGCCTGGCCGATAGTGCGATCAGTGCTCCGGTTACTATTACTACGGTTCGTTCTGTTCCGCCTACTGTAACCATTCTGGCTAGTCCGGGTACAGCTATCAATCCGGGTCAGTTAGTAACACTTACTGCGGTTGCTACAGGTGCGGTATCACCTGCGTTCCAGTGGTTCCTCAACAATGCGCCGATACCGGGTGCTACAACTGCTACATATAGCAGCAGCACTTTTGCACACCTTGATTCAGTGACTTGTATCGTTGTTAGCAGTAATGCTTGTCGCAATGTGGGTGCCGCAGCGGTCATCATTACAGTTGGTAATGTTGGTGTGGGTACTGTTACTCAGGGAGTTGCGGATGTAAGGATACTGCCTAATCCTAATAAGGGTATCTTCTCTGTCCGTGGTTATCTCGGCACTGCTGTTGATGAAGACGTGACCATAGAGATCACTGATATGCTGGGACAGGTGGTTTATAAAGAAGCCATTACCGCACAGAAGGGTAATATTGACAAACAGATCAGGTTAGGTAATACCCTGGCCAATGGTATGTACTTACTTACATTACATTCTGGTGGAAACAAAATGGTATTCCACTTTGTACTGGAACAATAAACAATAAGAATTGAATGAATTGAACCCGGTGATCTCTGATTGCCGGGTTTAGTTTTTTATAGATATGCTATCTGCCGCTCTTGCTGCCTGTGCCATATCCCTTATCAGCAGCGGATCCCGCTCTATGGCATTGCCTACTATTATCAGGTTCGCTCC
The DNA here is from genome assembly GCA_964478855.1 of uncultured Flavipsychrobacter sp. Classification (GTDB taxonomy): domain Bacteria; phylum Bacteroidota; class Bacteroidia; order Chitinophagales; family Chitinophagaceae; genus Nemorincola. The sequence continues at coordinate 1,647 of CAYZKL010000055.1, read as the reverse complement.
AGCTTTACAATTGCTGTATACCTTTTCAGGTGTCAGTATACCTCCGCCCACTACCAGTGGAATATCTATATGGCTGCTTACCTTACTGATCATTTCTTCCGATATGGGTATCCTTGCTCCGCTACCTGCGTCCATGTATATGATATGTTTGCCCTGTAGTTCTCCTGCCCATGCTGTGCATAGGGCTATTTCCGGTTTGTCTGCTGGTATGGGAGCTGTATTGCTGATATAGGATACAGTGGTCTGTGCGCCACCATCTATGATCATATACCCTGTTGATATTACCTCAAGTCCGCTTGCCTTTACAGCCGGTGCAGATGCCACATGCTGTCCTATGAGCAATTCCGGGTTTCTTCCGGATATCAGGGATAAGTAAAAAAGGGCATCAGCATAGGGTGTCACCTGTGCCGGGCTGCCCGGGAAAAGCACTACCGGTATATCACTTTCTGTTTTAAATCGCTGGATGCACAGTTCCATCTGGTGGGCCATTAGCAGGCTGCCGCCCATCAGCAGGTAATCCACTTGTGCGTCATTGCATAGCCTCGCCAGGTAATGCATATCTGCAGGTGCTATTTTATCCGGGTCTGCCAGAACCGCAAAGCCACTTTTGTTTTGCGATTTCAGTGCACGTAGTTGTTGATATATCTTACCCATAACACAAGCCTTTTAGTTATGCCCGACTAATTTATTATTGATTACCGGCCAAAAATAACCCATTATCCTCATTTGCACGAGGATAATGGGCGTTCTTTCAGTTTGGTATATTATTTTTTCAGCAGGTCGCGTATCTCTGTCAGCAACACATCTGTTGATGATGGTGGCGGTGGCGGAACTGCAGCTGCGGCTGCTTCCTCTTTCCTCCTCATCCTTGCCATCAACTGTATTACCAGGAAGATGAAGAATGCGATGATCAGGAAGTCAAATATGGTTTGAATGAAATGGCCGTAAGCAAATATATTCGCACCGGCTTTCTTTGCCTCATCAAGCGATGTATATACATCTCCTTCCTTTGCAGGCTTAAGTACATAGAATTTATCTACGAACATCTGGCCTTTACCCGTTACCACACCTACCATAGGCATGATCACGTCTTCTACCATTGCGGTAACAATCTTACCAAATGCGCCACCGATGATAACACCGACAGCAAGGTCAACGACCGAGCCTTTCATTGCGAAGGCTTTAAAATCTTTCATGAATCCCATACCGCAAAGATAAAATGATTATTGATAAGATAAAACCTTAATTGTCAAATAGTTATATACTATAGTTTGGTAAACCGCCCGATGTTCACTTCCTCTTCCATTGTTTGGTATATGACATACTGCCCGGCGGCCAGGTACTCTGTACTTATCAGTGCATTCATAACACCATTCTCTACCCGGGCGCATACCTGGTGTACCACCTGCCCCGCCATATTTATTATGTTCACATTAGCTGTCCCGTCGGCATGGGTCATGGTGCAGGGCATGTTGAATGTTCCGTTATTCGGATTGGGGAATACCTTCAGGTCGGTCAACTTGCTGTCGCTTTCTGCAACGCCTGCAATATTTGGTTTTGGAGTTACTTTGCGCACCACACAGCTGTAGAAATCGCCTATATATAAATGTCCTGTCTTTGCTATTGCTACACCCAGTGGCCGGTCCA
>CAYZKL010000054.1:24261-25769 GCA_964478855.1 uncultured Flavipsychrobacter sp. | reverse complement strand
GAAGATGGTGCAGGTGCACTATTTTCAAATGAGCCGCTAACATCCCGTGCACTGCTGTATTGAGCAGGACTATTTGCTACACTACCTGCCGCTACCTGAGCCCGGCTACTAAAAGCCGTGAAACAGACCAAGCCAACTAAGATCAAAATGACTTTCATAGAACAGGATAGTTAAAGGTAATGACTTGTTACAGGTTAGTCGAGCCGGGCGATATAGGAAAGCAATTCTGTTTTCTTATAATGACCCGGAGTAAGCGATGAACCGTAAACCTTATTAATATTAGTGATCAGCTTCCGCTTCACACTTGTAGTAAAAAATGTATTGAGCGCCATGGAGTGCCCGTCATACTTCATCCATGAATTCTCATCAAAGAATCTTTTAGAACCATGATCGAAGGAGAAATAGGTATCATATACAGATAACTTACCCTCATGCAGTATCCTGTAGAGCTTCTTATTCTCCAGCCGGGTCATAAACAGCACCTGTTGGTTCTCCTCTAGCATTACATAGGTAAGGTTTGTATCATTGATGCTGAAAGTGTACGTAGAATCCTGTAACTCGTTCTGCCTGATGCAGATACTGTTGTCACTGCATACAATGATCCCGTCCAGCGTATCCGTACCATATACGATATAGCCGGTGCATATTTTGCGGCGTAGTTCTTTAAATACGTCAGTTTCACCGGATGAAGATGTAGCCGCGGCAAATGCAGCCGCATTAATAGCTGCAGCAGCACAGTGCGCATTTGCAGCACAGCTACCCCTCTGAGCATATGAACCAGTGAAAGAACAAAGCAAACCAAGAGTAAGAAGTAATATTAAACGCTTCATAGCAATGGGATTTGTGGTATAGACTCTAAAAATATACCAAAGTTTAAGTTTTTTAAAATTTAATTGTCATTTACTTTTTGAATTTTTCTTTAGCTTGCCCCTTTATGCAGTGGATGTACTGGGTTATTGCTATTATTCTATCAGCCGGGGCCGGATATTGGGTGTATCGTACCGATAAAAAGCGTGCTATACCCTATCCTTGGCTCACATCACTGCTCAGGAGCCTGGTTATATTCTTTACCCTGCTGCTGATACTGGTGCCCACTATCATCATCACCAAAAACAACATAGAAAAACCGGTAGTACTGCTTTTGCAGGATGATTCCCGATCGGCAGGTAATGCACTGGGCAGCGACTCCGCCACCTACCGTAAAAATGTAGCTGCACTAATGAGCAAACTATCGGCAGACTATAAGGTAGTAAGCTGGGGATTTGGTGACCATATAAAGACAGACAGCCTCTATGGATATGACCTGCAGGCTACGGATATAGCTGCAGCGCTGGCAAGAGCACAGGAATTTTACGGACTACAGAACCTGGGCGCTGTAATACTGGCTACCGATGGCCGGTATAACCAGGGGCTGAACCCGCTATACCAGCAACTGGCACTGCACAGCCCGGTATATACGGTAGGCATAGGCGACAGTACCCGCCAGAAAGACATCCGCATACCCGGAG
>CAYZKL010000054.1:20452-24251 GCA_964478855.1 uncultured Flavipsychrobacter sp. | reverse complement strand
TATGCTAATAAAATAGTCACCATCAACAGTACCTTCGAAATACGGGGAGATGTGGTGGCAGACCTGTGCAAAGGCTACAGCAACAGTGTGATCATCACAGAAGCAGGCAATGTGGTAGCATCTTCCCCCCTGTCTGTTAATGCTGATAAATATGATCATTCTTTTGCCGGATCGGTAAAAGCTACCAAGGCAGGTATACATCATTATGTGATCTCAGTGCCGGCAGCAGATGGCGAAAAAAACACGACCAATAACCGGAAGGATATTTTTGTGGAAGTAGTGGAGGAAAAGAAAAATATACTGATAGCCTCTGCAGCCCCACACCCGGATGTAAATGCAATAAAAGATGCACTAAGTGGTGTAGAGAGTTATAAGGTAACGGTGTGCACCGCTGAAAATTTTCCCGCATCGCTAAGCAATTATAATGTGATAATACTGCATGGCCTGCCATCTTTGAGAACAAACATAGGGCCGCAGATACTTGCTGCAAAAAAACCTGTATGGTTCATCACCAGCAGCCAATCGGGCATTACCGCACTTAATAACCTGGAACCGCTGACGCATACTGTGCTGGTACAGACCATGCAGCACGATGTGCAGGCTGTGTACCGCAGTTCCTTCAACACATTTACCCTGCCGCAACAGATACAGTCTGTAACCGATAAAATGCCCCCGCTACTGGCTAATACAGGCAACAGCCGAACAGACCCGGGAGCGAACGTATTGTTTGCCCAGCGTGGCAACGGACAAGATCAGCTACCCCTGTGGCTGCTGCAACAAGGCAGCGTACCTACAGCACTGCTACTGGGCGAGGGTATATGGAGGTGGCGCATGTATGAGTACAAAAACTTTAACCAGCACAATATTGTGGATGAGTGCATCAGGCAAACCGTTTCGTTCCTGTCTGCAAACAGCAACGAACGGCCATTTCGTGTTACTGTACCAAAGTATGTATGGAGCGATCATGAACCTATATCACTATCGGCTTACCTGCTGAACGCTAATAACGAACAGGTGAATACTGCTGATGTGCAACTGACCATTACAGACAGTACCGGCCGCAAACAGAATTTCACCTTTGAGCGCTCAGGCAATGCCTACAATATCAATATAGGTATCTGGGCAGGTGGCACTTATACCTATTCGGGCCGCACCGAATATAACGGCAAGACCTATACTGCTGCGGGTACATTCACAGTAGAAAGCATGCCACTGGAACTTATGGAAACCGGAGCAGACTATAAGCTACTCTACAGCCTGTCCCAAAAATATAACGGGGGCTTTGTAACGGCAGCAAATATTACATCTCTTTATGACAGCATCAGCCATAATGAACGGGTGAAGCCGGTAATACAAACCACTACTGAAACAGTGCCGCTGGTGGACCGCAAGTGGTATTTCTTCATCATACTGCTGCTGGCGGTTACCGAGTGGCTGCTGCGCAAATACTGGCTGGCACAATAATGATACCAACAGTCTTAAAAAAATGTAAGGCTGTGGGTTATCACAATATCTTAGTTAGCTTTGCACCATTAATTTTTCGACCCTGAAACAAAAGCTTACATACTCAATAACGATCCTTATCCTTTGCATGCTCTGTACTTACAGCAGCATGGCGCAGGCTGTTGATTCTACATTTCGTGCAGACCTGAACACTGCTGCAAAAAGAGGAGACACCAGCCAGCCGCCTTTAAAGCAGACCATTATAAAAGCAGACACTATACCGGCAAAACCTGCTGTATGGGAACCAAACCCAAAAAAAGCAGGTATGTATTCTGCACTGTTGCCCGGGCTGGGTCAAATATATAACCGGCAGTACTGGAAACTGGCTATAGTATATGGCGGACTGGCTACCGGGGGATACTTCATAGCCACCAACCGGGACAAATACCAAACCTACAGGCAGGCATATATCGGCAGGATCAATAATCCTTATCCTACGGATGAGTATGTGGGTATATACAGTTCTGAACAATTACAGCAACTACAAAACGACTATAATAAGTTCCTTAATCTTTCCGTGTTGTTTACCAGCCTGGGCTATGTGATGCAGGTGGTAGATGCTATCACCTCTGCACACCTCAGGAACTTTGATATATCCAAAGACATATCGATGCATGTAGTGCCTGTAATAGTGCCGCAGGGCGTGGGGCTAGGCATGGTGATGAACTTCAGGTAGCCACTACTTGAAAATAACCGCAATAATGTTTTGAGTGAATATGCCTTTGGGTGAGCCTGTCTCTACCATCTTCCAGAATTTCAGCTGTGCTACTTTCATCCTCCAGAATATTAACCTTATAGTAGCCGCGATACCCGTGGGTACGGGGCCTGTGGGATAACATTCTGATGAGCTAAAGCCTGTATTGAGTATTACCTGGTTTACCGAGCTTTCTGTGTAAGCCATCTCGTGCGTGTAGTCGCCATAAAAAATGCTGGTGTAAAAAAGGCCCTGTCCGTTAGGCACCTGCATGATGAAACGCCCGCCATCATTAAGATTGCTGCTGATGAGGGGCAATATCTCAAACACCTCTTCCCTTGTAAAATGCTCTATCACATCTTTTGCCACGATCACATCATACTTTGCTTTATTGGCAGAGAGATATTGTATAAGGTCCGCGCATTCCAGGTTGGGGATACCCATTGCAGTACCTTTATTTATCTGCTCGGCAGACACATCGATACCATGAGTATTCTTATAGCCGAAAGTGTGTAACCCGTATACAAAAGTGCCATCACCACAACCGATATCCAGTATGCGGCAGTTCTTATCGGCAGGTAGGTGCCGGCCGTAATAATGTTTCCATGCAGGAAAATGCGCTTTGATGTTGTCAAGCGAATTCTCGCCATACAGGCTCCTGTTATGGGTACTGATATAACTGTCGTAAATCTTTTTCTTAAAGTTCTCCATCAGCATTATTATTTGACCAGGGATATGATCTTCTTTGCTCTTGCATCCAATGAATGATCCTGCACGGCCCGTGCATGGCCCGCAGCCTGTATACGTTTTCGCTGTTCATTATCCTTCAGATATACTTCCACTTTTTGCACCAATTCTTCCGGACCTTCAAAAAATGCGGCTTCTTCATTCTCCTTGAAATACAATACCGATTCTTCATTGCGCTCATGCAGCATGAATCCGCCGGCACCGGGAATGTGAAATGTACGGGAAGTGATGAGGTCGCCTGATGATGCCCCTGCCACCTGCTCAGACAATATGCCGAGATTGATGACAGAACATTGTATGGCCATAGCATACAGATCGCCTGTGACGGGCCTGCCCTGTATCACACTTTTCAGTGCAGGAGTAGTTACCCTGTTCCATTGGTCGCCCCATATCTTCAGGCTTATATCCGGCATTTTTTCATAGAGGAACGTAAGCCACTTTTCTTTTTTAGGAGACCATGTACCAATAAAAGAAACATCGCAACCAAAGTGTTTTCTGTCGTCATCACTTACCGGTAATGGCCTGTGAATATCAGGATCGAAACCGTGTGGAATAAAGACAGCGCTCTTAACGCCAAACTTAGCACTGAGATCAGTTATACCAAATGTTTTGGTAGTACATATAAGATCATACAACGGTATAGACCGGGGAATGTTAGTACCATGAAAAGTCATACTGACATCGGGATAGAACAGCACCAGCCTGCAATTATGTTGTTTGGCATAAGTGAGTGTTTCCGGTTGAACAAATGCGCCCTTGTACACCAGGAACACATCGGGTGTAAACAGTTTTATTTTTGCTTTGATCGCCTCATTGTATTCCCTCTCCTGCATTGGACGTACAAGGCGCTCTAAT
>CAYZKL010000054.1:3050-20442 GCA_964478855.1 uncultured Flavipsychrobacter sp. | reverse complement strand
GGTTTGCAGGCTGATATAATAGAATTCATCAACTACATCTATAAGACATCCCTGCCTGCTGAGTGCCCTGAACAGGCCACCTGCATTGCTCCCTCTCCATAAAGGCCCTGCTGCAAGTATTCTCATGATGCGCCTTTTACGATTTTTTCAAGAATGTACAATCCAAGGTATGTCGACATCAGGGTAATGACGATCTGTAAGTCACCACCGAAACCTGCAATGGCCAGGATGAATAAATACCCGCCGAATACAGTACCCGCAAGATTAAGCTCAGAAGAATAAAACCTGCTTGAATTCCATAAAGGAGGTATCAATGCGCCGAAAAGGATACTGCCGATCACCACACCGATCCAGCCAAAATCGAGATATAACTCACCGGGTATGGTCATATTGATAGAGTTGGTAGAACCACCCCTGGCGTTCTTTTCACTGCCGGTAACAGCCAGTGCGAACCACTGACCCAAGGCGATAGCAGGCTTATCGGGCCAAAGCGCGCGGGGGATAAGTGCCGCTAGCAGCGGCTGAGATGCCCGGCCTTCATAAAAGCCATTACGCTTCACAAGGCTGATGATATTGGTCATCTGCGCCACATTAGAGCTTCGCGCGAGCAATGCGCCAGAGTTCTTTTTTTCATCTGAGACATCGGCATCGTCTTCCCTGTCACTGACGATAACACTGATAAAGTTCGACCTGTTGGCCTGCAGGCTTTTGAAAACACTGGAATAGAAACCCAGTATCAATAAAAATGGAACAACCCGATAAGTGAAGATATACCTGATCTCTCCTTTACCAATGAAAAACCCGAGGAACAAACAACCGGTTGGCAGGATAAGATCGAAACGAAGGAAGGCGGTAGTTAATGCGAGGTAGGTTTGCAGGAAGTACAATGTCAATGCGTAGTTCCTGTATTGTTTATTGTTCTGGCGAGTCCACAGACGAGCAAAGAACAATACAGCAACAGAGTTGAGCAGCCCGACAAGTTTTAAGATGATACCCCCCCTGAGGTTTATACCAAGTCCCAGTATATTCAACGCATTCAATGCGAATAGGACCCAGAAGATGGTTTGCAGAATACTTACCTTCTTGAGATCGAAACCTATTACCGGGAAACTTTTATTTATGGCCCAGTGATACCCCATTATAGTAAGCGTGATGGAAATACACCAAAGTTGGGCAGCCTCATCAATATACTGGGGCAGGAGGTATGTAATTTTCAGATCGGGCGTACCTATCTGACTGATCATCTGAAGGTTGGCGTAGTTGGTAAGGATGATACTGATATAAAAAATGAACAACGGAGTGATGATGGTAGTTTTGTTCTTACGCAGGTAGGTAATAATTAAAATAACCGCCTGTGCAGAGAGTATATAATATAACTCTACTGCGGAGAAAGACCCGAAAAAGAAAACATACACGAACAGAAAAAAAATATTGATCATTGCTCCAAACGCTAAAACTACTCTTTAAAATTCCTTTATTACTCCCCGCACCATTTTCACGCTGTTGCTTTGGCCAGCGAACGGCCAAGCCTGATCGATGGCTTTTCTACTGCGAGGTAGTAAAAATATGCAAATAAAACACTTGACAGGATCACAACAAATATTAAGACATTATAACTTACCGGGCTGAACGCATGCACAATGATAAGTAAGAGGATAGGATGTACCAGGTAGAGGCTGTAAGATATGTCGCCCAGGAACATAAACACCGGTTTATTCATAATACGCTTATAACCGGGCAAATGGAGCAGGCATGATATAATGAATAAACACCCGCCAAATGCAACCATATAATCGGTGACCAGGTACAGAATGTGATTTGGACTGAACTTTATGAACCATGGCAGCACCCAATCCCAGTTATACAGTACCAGGGCTGCAGGAAAAAAAACAAATATGACGACCATTGCAGGTAATTGCACCTGTTTGATGGTATCCCGGTATTTGTAGATAATACCCCCGAACAAAAAGAACGGCAGGTAGTAAAGGTTATTGAGGTCGGGGATTATGGTAACCAGCGGGGTACGCCTTAATAGCTTAAAACCAACGATGCAAACAATAAGCAGTAACATATTCTGCAGGAAACCGCCTTTTTTGATAAGTATGAAAAAGAACGGCAGAATAAGTGCGATCTCAATTTCTACAACTATGGTCCATAGTGTAGTGCCAAGCTTGTACAGATCGCCCTGCAGGAAGAGGTAGCCTATGAATCCTTTCAGGTCGATGCTTTGCTGCCACATTCCATTAAACCATTCGCTTGCGGTGGCCACAGGTTGCTTTTGGTAAAAGTTGACCAATAGCACCGATATAGCTAAAGTAACAAAGTACGGAATGTACAGCCTGCACATTCTTTTAATGAGATAGGTCTTGTATGACGGAGTACCTTCTTTGTTGTAATGAGAAACCGATAATACAAAACCACTGAGTATAAAGAACAGGATAACAGCCGCATGACCATTCCATAAACTATGTACGGGTGAAAACATCACTGACTTCAGTACCGGGCCGGAATTATGCACATCGCGGGTGTGAAAGAAATCGGAAACTATGGGGTAAACCAGTGCGCAGTGATTGATAAGAACGGTAAAGGCTGCAATACCCCTTAATGAATCTAACTCAGTAATTCTTTTTTCACTCACTACTAATGATTTAGGCTAATGCAGGAAGGCATAAAATTATACTTTTTACCATTACTGTCCAACCTTCCTATTGCCCTGATAAATTTATACATTTGCCTGTACACATTTCCGGCCAGCCGGCAATCATATTAGCGCATGAGATCTGATCGCATTATTGGCTTAGACATAATAAGAGTAATTGCGATCACCATAGTGGTCATTTTCCATTCCACCCCTATCCTCAACCCATTGCACACTATTCCTGTTTTTGGCGGTATCATTCACAAGGTAATAGCACTTACCGAACCATTCGGCATACTGGGAGTAGAACTGTTCTTTGTGCTGAGCGGATTCCTGATAGGTAGCATCCTCATCAAAACATATAACAGGTCGGAAAGCTTTGGTGCCGGAGAGATAAGGTCATTCCTGGTAAGGAGGTGGTTCAGAACACTGCCTAATTACTGGCTGATACTGGGCATCAACATACTGCTGTACAGCTTTATGAACCTGCGTGTGTTCTCGGCAGACATTTGGAAGTACTTCCTGTTTGTACAAAACCTCGGGTACCGCCATCCCGATTTTTTCCCGGAAGCATGGAGCCTGGCGATAGAAGAATGGTTTTACCTGACATTACCATTGGTGCTGTTGGCGGTATCATCCATCTTCAGCAAACGAAGCAAGCAAAACCGGTTACTCATCACCTTTATACTGTATGCAGGTATATTTTTTGTACTGCGCCTGCTGCTAGTGAAGAATGATGCTGATCCCCTGTACTTTGACTGGGGCGTGCGCAAAATAGTATTGTTCAGGCTGGATGCCATCAGCTATGGCTTCTTTATGGCGTACCTGTATATATACCACTACGCGGCATTAATGAACAGGAAGAAGGCCCTGTTGCTTGCAGGTGTGGCAGGTATAACGCTGGTAACCGGGATCCACTACCTGGGCATACACCCTCATTTTAATTTTTACAGCAAGTACGCAGGTTACCGATATTTTCATAATACCATCATGCTTGCGCTGATCCCGTTCTTTTTCAGCCTGGTGATCCCTTATGCCTCGTGCGTACGGGAGTTAAAAAATAAGATGCTATCGGGCATAATAACTACTATAAGTAAAATATCATACTCTATGTACCTTGTACATTTTACTTTGATATTTTTACCCTTCTGGCAAATGATTACTTATACCGGGTATAACTGTATCCCTGTTTATTTTGCATACTGGGCCATTGTTATCGGTGTGTCATTACTACTGTATCATTTTTTTGAAGTGCCAATGATGAACCTGCGAAAGCACCTGTCGAAAGAAGAACCAAAAATATAAGCAGCAAGCAATACGATGAAACCATTTGAAAGGAATTTCTATCTATACAGTATCATGATGTGCATCATCCTGGTAGTGTATGCTTTCTATGTGTTTCCTATACCCGGCACCGATGCTATTGTATTCATACCAACCGCCTACCTGTATTCGAAAGGCTTTGGCATGACCAACCCATTGTATTTTGTAACTCAGCTCACAGACCTTACCGGCACCAATAAGTTCAACTATTATGTGCCTTTCTTCCCTTACCTGCTAGGTCTGCTCAGTAAAATAAAGCCGGGCTTTACAACAATATTTCTTTTCTGTTCGTTATTCAGTAGCATCAGCTTGCTATTGTACACAAGGGTTATTGCTGCTATGTTGCCGCAACGGCCGGGTATGCTGCTGATAGCAATGGCATTGTTGTCGTTATCATACATTGCGAGATACCTACTGCCCACTGTTGGCCGCCCGGAAAATATTACCGTGTTGTTCGTGTTCCTCATCTATATTCTTTACCGCAAGCAACATGAAATAAGTAAGCCAATTTACATGACATTACTGGCCATACTGTTTGCTATGATATTTGCGTCGCAGGTCATTTGTTTCTTTTTCTGCTTCCTGTTTTACGTGCTGTATGATGTGATCAATGCTCAGAATATTTACAAGACCATTCTGCGCAACATATTGTTGTTCGTTAGTATTATAGTATTGTTCTGCATCATTGTGCAGATAACACCAAACGGATTGGCCAATACAATAGAAGGCATACGACTGCATATGAAATTCGTGTTCAGCCGTACAGACAGGAGCATGTCATTGTTTCTCCATTACTGGGTATTTGCTAATCTTAACTTTGGTTTTCTTGTCATATTCCTGCTGGCCGTGGTATTCTTTATAGGGGAAATGTATCGCAAACTGAAAGAGGCGACAATACCGAAACTGATAGTCGCAGGCAGCATCATACTTATCATAGCTGCCGGTGTAGTAAAGTTCATACTGTATGCGTCGCCCACGGTGTATAATGCCACTGAGTTTATACTTCCCATATCTGCTTACATCTTTTGTACACTACTGTTCATTGGCGAAGGCGGTTTGCAGAAAACACTTTCCACCCTCGTCCTGGTTACTTTTGCGGCCGGGTCGCTTGTGTTCGTCCGCAACTTCATTTTATTTGCCCACACATTGAACACCGGCAAAGATCACCTATCTGCAAAAGTTGTAGTTGATAAGGTTACTGCAAATAACAAGCATATTTATATCACGGGAGGTTTATGGTCGCTGTTTGACGATATGAATAAGATCAGCATCTTCGATGAGGGGACCTGCAAGAGCGGAGATACCGTGCTTATACAGCAGGCTTACCGTGAGTTCCCTCCATCACTATCAGGCAGGTACACAGTTCTTTATGATTGGAGAACCAATGTTGATACTAAATTTATGGGCGTGAAATTATCTAACAGGCCACATGGCTATGGCTTTGTGATGTGCAGGATCAACTGATGTCTGTCTTCACATTGAATTCATCCATCCAGATACTTACGGAAAGGGTCTTCCATATCTGCAGTCCTTCGTTCACAGTCAGGGTATTGGCAGACAGTTTAGTAAGCAAATCAGAAGTGTTGTTGAGCATGTTATTACTCTTCAGCTGATCGGCCACCCACACCCTGTCTTTATACAATGCGTTTACCAGCGGAGTATAAAACCCTATTTTATCTTTACGGTCGTATATGATCTGCGGAAGGTATTCTTTGCAGGATTCCCTTAAAATATATTTCCTCAATCCGTTCTTCAGGAATTCGTCAGAGCGAATCGTAGATACATATTCGGCAACCCTATGGTCAAGGAACGGCATACGCCCCTCTATGCTGAATGCCATGGCATTACGGTCATCATAATGTACCAGGTGCGGTATATGCACCCCGTAAATAGACTCGCGCCATACATCGTATGCTTTATTGTATTTGAACAGGGATATAAGATTATTATCAACATTTTCCAGCAGGCCCATCTGTATGTTATCCCTTCTTTTGATCCTTGACTTGGTCCTTAAATTATATTCCAGTGTAGGGAAAAAAGATTCCAGCACCGTTCTCAGGAAGTAGTTTTTGCCAAGTTTCATTGAGGAAAGATTCTTGTAGAATTTCTGCAACTGCATTGACTTGAACTGGCGGGAAAGTATAACACGGGCCATATTGTTATAGCCAAAGAAAAACTCATCAGCGCCCTGGCCGTTCAGTATCACTTTTATTCCTATTCCCGCAGCCATCTTCATCAATGAACCATGAGCTATGATAGACGGGTCGCCAAACGGCTCTTCCTGGATACCGATGTACTTTCTGAGCTTGTCTTTTATTGAAAGTTCGTTGAGGTCTTCTCTATGCACTCTGAAGCTGTCCTGGCCATACTTATTGATAACAGCATCTACATATTTCGTTTCATCATACTTACTGTTTGGCGACTGTGCAGTAAATATGTGCAGATCCTTTTTGTAGTGGGTAGCAAGGATCCCTGCTATGATGGCTGAATCTATGCCGCCCGATAAAGTGATACCTATCGGCACGTCAGACAAGGTCTGTGACAGCACTGCGTTAACTATGCAGTCATGCAGGCCTTTTTTCACGTTAGCGTCAAAAGGTACTTTATCTTTCTCGCGGATATCAGGTAAGGTCCAGTAACTTTTCGCATCTATTTTTTGTTCTCCTTCGGCAAGCCAGGCATAGCAGCCCTCAGGGAATTGCTGAATATCCCTGAAAAAGGTATGCACCCCTAAATGCCCGTAATTACCTAATGCCAGGTATTCAACAAGTGCGGTAGGGTCAGCTGCTACATGTTCATTATCCTGCAGCATAGGCCGCACTTCACTTGCCAGCAGCCATGTATTGTTTTTCAGCCTTACGTAGAGTGGCTTTTGCCCGAAACGGCTCCTGCTAATAAATATTTTTTTCGTTTGCTTATCCCATATGATGATGGCCCACATGCCTATCATGACTGCCATCATTTCTTCCCTCTTCAGCCTGAACAACTCAATGATGGTTTCAGTATCAGAGTGGCCCCTGAAAGGATGTCCTGCAAGGTATTGTTTCCTTAATTCAAGGTGATTGTATATCTCCCCGTTATAAGCGATCACATACCTGCCACACGATGACTCCATTGGCTGGTGACCGGATTGTGACAGATCGAGTATTGATAACCGGGTTTGAGCCAGCGTTACATGCTCATCATTGTATATACCATTGCTGTATTACCGTACTTTAACCCTTCTTCTTTATTTCTGCCTAAATAACAGGCTATTCCGCACATACAGGATTATTAGATACAATTTTTTGATGCTTACAAAAGTATATGCTGGCGTGCATTAATTTATTGATTGTCAATGAGGCCCAATACATATATTTTATTAAATTTTGATAACGTTTTACTCTATGCGATTCAGGACTCACACTTTTTTCAAGAACTGTAATAATGGTTTCAATTGCTGTTGCATAGAAAAGAACCCTTGCACGTATTCTGCGATCCTGGCCTTGTAGGTTTTATCATTTACGGCATGTAGCGCACCAACAATAGCTTTACTGATATCTGACGGCGCTGCACTTGCCGCAACTGAAGCGATCCCCTTCATTTCAAAAGGTTTTAGGTATTCACTAGCGATGCCTAATAAATACAAGTTCTTCTGAAAATACTCTCCTACCTTATTTGGCGCGATCATCATTGATTTCACATTATTCCGATCTTCCTTTGACAAATAAACCCCGATATCCGCATTGGCCTGCAGTGCAAGCATTTCTTTCCGGGTGATGTACGGAAACAGTTTTACGCGCTCACGTACTTTGCTCTGCGTTACAAACTCTTTTATAGCTACTCCGTATTCATTGTCTTTCACCCCTGTAACTAACAGCACACTGTCCGGATCATTTACCATATCGAATGCCTCAACAAGTTCCCTGGTACACATATTTTCATTAACAGCACCGGTATATAAAATGACCTTTTTCCCGATAAATGAAGATGGTAATTGCTTCCTGAACAATTCAAATGAACTTTCCGGTGGTTGCTGCGGCAGATATGAGGTGTTCAGTATAGTATATGGCATTGACCCAAGGTGGCACCTGCCGGCAAGCCATGCTGACCGCTGCACAGAAGGGGTGGCTATAAAGTCTGCCTTATGCACATTGTTCAATGCCCTGAGATTTCTAAAATTTGACAGTGGTGAGTTCCAGAAATTGTCTTTTATGAAATCTGCAACCTCTAATGCAATGTATGCCAGCGGTTTACCATTCTTAACACTTAGACCGCACATGAAGGAGAACGGGCAAAATGAAATAATGGCTACCGTATCGGCATTAATAATTGAAGATGCCCTTTTTTTGAAATTGTTCCTTAACTGCAGCCGCTGTGTAACCGTTGCGTCATGATGTTTGCCCATTGCTTCCACCTCTACCCCTCCACCTAACTCAAACTCGGCAGGCACAAATGAATCGAATGTCAATATGTGTACATGATACCCCTCATCCCGCAGCACCTGCGCGGTAGCATATACCGGCGGCAGGAAGTCGGGATGAACCAACGTAAGGAGGAGTACATTCTTTTTGGTCATAAGAGCACTATCAATATAAAGTATAACTAATCATTTAAGGATTGGTTAACTATGGCTGCGAGCCCAAAAGTACACCTAATATTGATACTTTAAAATCAGATAAGTTAGCCGGGAATTACATCTGTAGTATTCAGCTATTCAATCTTTCAAGTTATCACGTAACTTTGTTTCAAATAGAAATTGGTAATTATGGCAGAGATTCTGCAAAAAGTGGTGGAAGAGGATCGTCAGGGGGAAGCATTTGCTCCTTTTGCCTGTGACCCGAATTTGTTCAAAAAGAAGTTTTATATAGAAAGTTACGGATGTGCCATGAATTTCAGCGATAGCGAGATCGTGGCCTCCATATTGCATGAAGAAGGGTTTGGCGCCACGCAGAATTTTGAAGATGCCGACCTGATACTGGTAAATACCTGCTCCATACGCGAAAAAGCAGAACAGACGGTACGTAACCGCCTGCATGTGTTTCGCAAGGCAAAAAACAATAAGCCGGGTATGCTTATAGGCGTGCTGGGCTGTATGGCCGAAAGACTGAAAGCAAAATTACTGGAAGAAGAGCGGCTAGTGGATATGGTAGTAGGACCGGATGCTTACCGCAGCCTGCCCGAGCTGATAAGTGAAGCCGGTACAGGACAGAAAGGCGTAAATGTGCTGCTGAGCAGGGATGAGCCCTATTCTGACATTTCCCCGGTGCGGGTGGACAGGAATGGGGTATCCGCATTTGTAAGTATCATGCGCGGGTGCAATAATATGTGTACATTCTGTGTAGTACCCTTTACCCGTGGCCGTGAACGCAGCCGTGATGCTGATAGCATAGTTGCAGAATGTAAAGACCTGTTTGACCGGGGATTTAAAGAAGTAACGCTGCTGGGGCAGAATGTGGACAGCTACTACTTTACCACAGCAGATGGCAGCAATGTAACCTTTGCCGACCTGCTGGAACGAGTAGCTATGGTTTCTCCATTACTGCGCGTCAGGTTCAGCACATCGCACCCTAAAGACATTACAGATGATGTGCTGCATACCATGACAAAGCACCATAACATATGCAAATACATACACCTGCCCGTACAAAGCGGCAATACCCGCATACTACAGCAGATGAACCGCACCTATACCAGGGAATGGTACCTGAGCAAAGTAAAAAGGATACGTGAGCTGATGCCCGACTGCGGACTGAGCACAGACATCATTTCAGGATTTTGTACGGAGACCGAAGAAGAGCATAGGGACACTATGTCGATCATGGAACTATGCCGTTTCGACCTTGCCTATATGTATTCTTACAGCGAACGCCCCGGCACCCTTGCAGCACGCAGGTATACTGATGACGTGCCCGAGGATGTAAAGAAAACGAGGCTTACAGAGATCATAGCTGTGCAGCGCAGCCATGCACATGAAAGCTATGTAAACGATATCGGTAAAACATTTGAAATACTTATAGAAGGAGACAGCAAAAAAAGCAGTGATGACTGGTGCGGAAGGAATACACAGAATAAAATGGTAGTATTTTCCAAGAGCGGTAACAACCTGAAAAAAGGTGATTATGCTACCGTTCGTATTCTCAGTGCCACATCGGCAACACTTATGGGCGAACTAGTATGATCAAGTCGCTCCAAAATGAAAAGACCATAATATTTTTATTACTACATACATGGACATTCAAAGCATAAAAAACAGGTTTGGTATCATCGGTAACTCACCGGCACTAAACCATGCATTAAATACAGCGATACAGGTAGCCAATACCGACCTTTCCGTACTGATAGTGGGAGAAAGCGGTGTGGGTAAAGAGGTATTCTCAATGATCATTCATGCCTTATCACCAAGAAAACACAATCCGTTCATAGCTGTAAACTGTGGCGCCATACCGGAAGGTACTATTGACAGTGAATTATTCGGGCATGAAAAAGGGTCATTTACCGGTGCGGTAGATAGCCGTAAGGGGTATTTTGAAACAGTGAATGGCGGTACCATATTTCTTGATGAGATAGGCGAGATGCCATTGGGTACACAGGCAAGGCTACTGCGTATGCTGGAGACGGGTGAATTTATAAGGGTAGGATCATCGAAAGTGCAGAAGACTGATGTGCGCGTAATAGCCGCTACCAACCGCGACCTGCTGGAACTGACGCAACAGGGGAAATTCAGGGAAGACCTTTACTACAGGCTCAGTACAGTGCCTATACGTGTTCCGGCTCTGCGCGACAGAAGGGAAGACATTCCGCTACTGTTCAGGAAATTTGCATCTGACTTCTCGGAAAGGTACAAGACACAGTCTGTGCAACTGGATAATGCGGCACAACAACTACTGGTCAACTATTACTGGCAGGGCAATGTGCGTGAACTTAAGAATATTGCGGAGCAGATATCTGTACTCTCCACCGATAAGCAGATCAATGCTGATACTTTGCAGAAGTTTTTGCCCCAACGCAATACATCCCGCAGCCTGGCCGTGATCAATCCTTCAATGCCGGGTAATACCGGTGGCTCATCAGATTTCAATACTGAGCGCGATATACTGTACAAGTTGTTCTTTGACCTGAAGAAGGATATGAACGACCTGAAGCAGATGATATTTGATGTAGCCAATCACCAGGGCTATACCCCAGCCGACCCGGCATCCAATGCACTGATACCTGTATATAATGACGGGGAGCAACAGCAGGCCGTAAACAGCCCGGCTACTTATAATGTGCACACACCTATACTGCTGGAAACAAATGACCACCACGAAGATGTGGAAGAAAGCCTGCAACTGGCAGAACGTGAAAAAGAATTTATCACCAAGGCCCTGAAGAAACATAAAAGCCGCCGCCGTGATGCCGCTGCAGAACTCGGTATATCTGAGCGCACCCTGTATCGCAAGATCAAGGAGTACGATATACAGGAGTAAGTATTATATGCTATTTTATGCCCTTATTGGCCTATTTTTGTAATTAGTTTATGCCTGCAAAACGCCTTTTGTTATTACTGCTGCCGCTATTACTGTACTCTGTTTCAGGGTGCAGGGTATATAGCTTTTCAGGCGCTACCATAGAGGGTAAGAATATCAACATACGCCTGCTCACAAATACGGCTCCGAATGTAGTACCCAGCCTCAGCGCCACTCTTACCGACAAGATCCGTAACCGTATTCTGTCTCAAACAGGGCTTTCATCTGTAAACAGGGATGATGCGGACTACGATATATCAGGGGTGATCACTACCTATGCTGTTACCGTAACTGCTGCACAGGGAGTACAGGTGGCTACCAAAAACAGGCTTACCATAGGTATATTAGTAACTTTTAAGAACCGGCTAAATGAAAAAGCCAATTTTTCGCAGACTTTTACCCGTTTTTCTGACTTCGATGCATCGCAACTACTCCAAAATGTAGAGCGTGCGCTGACAGAAGATATAGGAAATCAGCTTGCGGATGATATTTTTAATAAAGCTTTTGTAAATTGGTAGCGGTTTCCATAAAATGACAAATCAAACTTCCATAAAGTATATATCATCTTTGCTCGAGAACCCATCGTCAATCGGTGATGGGGACCAGAGCAGTATTGCCCTTTTCAGGCAGACATTTCCTTACTTCGTACCGGCACGTTATATGCTGGCGCTGGAGAGCCATAAAAAAGCCGCATACTCACCTGCCATGCTTTCCAGCATACAGCCCTACCTGGGCAATTGGTTGCTGTTTTGCGACTTCATAGAAGATGGCAGTAAGGCTGCCACCACACGTAAAGATAATCTGACACCGGGCGTATGGCAGACCAACGACCTTTCGTCTCAGCCACTGCCGGTAGCTAATAAAATAGTAGATAAAAAGAATGTAGAGGTACATCCGCCAAAAACAGAGGCGGAACCGATAGAAGTACCAAAATTTGTATCTGAGATAAGTACGATAAGGGAAGAAGCCATCAAGGCAGCACAGCCATTGGTGACGAGCAACTTCAAGGAGCAGAATGTACGCAAGGCATTTACCGATATCGGTATTGAAAGAAGGGAAGACAGCGCAGTAACTCCTGCCGCTCCTGTAAGCAATATACCACCGGCAGCAGAAGTGCCACCGGTTGAGGTGGTAGCCGAAACAATAATACCGCAGGAAATACCTGCAGTAGTTACTGAGCCGGTAGCAGCCGTTGCCGAAGTTATGGCCAAGGTACCTGTAGCACCAATACCGGAAGCAATAGCCACAGTTGAGGAAACAGTTACAGAAGTTCCGACAGTGATAGCAGCGGAACCGGCAACAGAGCAACCGGCCGCAGTAGTTGAAGAAGTAGCAGCCATAATACCGGCAGACCCGGTAATAGAAGAACAGGTAGCTGTGGCAGAAACTCCTTTTGTGCAGCCTGTGCAGGAAAATGCTGCACCTATAGTTGCAGAACAACCTGAGGCCGTAGTGTTCGCGCCACCGGTAGCTGTGCCCGAAAGCGTAGCTGAAGTAACAGAAGTGGAAACACTAATGGAGGAAGCAGCCCCGGTAATGGAAACAGTAGTGCCACAACCTGAAGCAATACAGGAAACAATCCCTGTTGAGGAAGTAGCAGTACCCGAGGTTGCCGCCGAAGTAATACCTGCAGTAGCTGAGGCTGTAACACCACAACCGGAAGCGATAACCGTTCCGGAAATGGAAATACCTCAACCGGAGGCTATACTAGTAGCAACACCTGCTGTCGAAGCAGCCGTAGTTGAGCCGGAAGCAGTACAGGAGATCGAAGCGATAGAGGCAGAACAGGTTACCGAAGCGCCTAATGAACAACTGATCTTCCCGATATATACGCAGGACTACTTCCTGCAGCAGGGCGAAAAAGTGCCGGAAGAAATACCTGATGAGATAGAAGAACTGAAAATAGAACCTGCTGACGATGATGAGGATAAATCACTGATGGTGATGATGAGTTTCTCGGAATGGTTGCTGCATTTTAAGAATACAACTGAGAAACAGGTAGAAGAAAAGAAGGACCAGAGAGCACTGAAAACCATGTGGCAGAAAGAAAAACTGGCCGCAGCCATGGAAGAAGAAAACGAGGAGATACCGGAAAACGTGTTTGAAATGGCAGTTAATTCTATATCTAAGGAAGAAGGGCTGGTGAGTGAGTCATTGGCCGATGTATATGTAAAACAAGGCAAATATGATAAGGCTATTGAGACTTATAACAGATTAAGTTTGCAAAATCCTAAAAAAAATGCGTACTTTGCCCGCAAAATTGAAGAAGTTTTAAAGGAAAAACAATCATGATATCTATAATAATGGTGCTTATTCTGCTGGCCTGTGTTGTACTGGCATTTTTTATCCTTATCCAGAACCCTAAAGGTGGTGGTTTGTCCGGCTCTTTCGGCAGCATGAGCTCGCAGGTAATGGGCGTGAAGCAGACAACTGATGTAATGGAAAAAGGCACCTGGACCATGATCGGTACCATTGCAGGCCTGTGCGTTATCTCGGTAATGTTCTTTGCTAAGCCACAGGGTGGCGACCAGGGTGCTAAGGCATCTTCGCAGAAATCTGCGCCTGCCAAGAAAGGTAAATAAACTAATTGGTCATAAAATAAACTAACTGCTTTTGCTGAGGCCATGCCTTACAAAAGCAGTTAATTTTTTGGGGTCATTCCTGGTTTTCTACCGCAAACTGTTCCTGTTCTTTACGATCCGCAACCTCTTTATTATGGCTAAGGATCATCCTTTCAGCAACATTGATGATAAGGGACATGACAAACGCGAATACAAGGATCACTGCACACATAACATACCTCTCTTTTTTAGGGTTTAGTATTCTCCCTGCATAATACCAGATAAAAAGCCAGAAGGATACCTATAATAGTTACATATGAAAATTCCGTGCCAGATTTTCATTTTCATAACATTCCCGAAAAAAAATATTTCACGCTGAACAAGCCGTGGTGGCTGCTATATGCACCGCATCACTTCTTAGGTATGCGCTTCAGCGTTTCCAGCAGGTAAGACCAGAACTTCTGTACCGATGATACCTGTACGCGCTCATCAGGCGAGTGTGCGCCATAGATATAAGGGCCGAAAGAGATCATCTGCACATCAGGATAGTTAGTGCCAAGTATGCCGCATTCCAGCCCTGCATGTACCGCATTTACATGCGCAGGAGCATTGAACAATTCTGCATAGAGGTCGCTCATCAATTTGATGATCGGCGCATCGGGACGGGGCTGCCAGCCGGGGTAAGAACCACCATAGCTCAGTGTTGCACCCATCAGTTCGAAAGCACTGGTGATCGCATCTGCAAGGTCCTTCTTTTCGGTATCTACAGAGCTGCGGGTAAGGCACTGGATGCTGTATGCACCGTCCTGTACCAATACCCTAGCCACATTATTAGAACTTTGTACCAGGCCCTTTATCTCGGGGCTCATGCGGTAGATACCATTAGGGCAGGTATAAATGCTGCGCAACAGCTTTTTCTGAAAGCCTGCATCCATTACCTGTGCAGGCATATCAGCGGCTTCTATGGTTACGGCAATATTAGGGTCCGTTACTTTGTATTCTTCTTTGATGATGGCGGCAAGTGCTGCAACAGCCTCCTGCACACCTGCGGCTTTACCTGTAGCTATCACGGCAACCGATTCGCGGGGAATAGCATTACGCAGGCTGCCACCGTTGATCTCTGCTATACCTATGCCATATTTATTATCCAGGCTCAGCAGCACCCTGTTCATGATCTTGTTGGCATTACCTCTGCCCAGGTGTATATCGCCGCCGGAATGGCCTCCTGTGAGCCCCTTTACGGCTATGCGGAAGGCTGAGCCGCCCGATGGTGCGGCCTGCGTATAAGTACCTGTAGCGGTAACATCTACCCCACCTGCGCAACCTATGGTCAGTTCGTTATCCTCTTCGGTATCCAGGTTCAGCAATATCTTACCGTCCAGCAGCCCGCCTTTAAGGGACAGCGCACCGGTCATACCGGTTTCTTCATCTATGGTAAACAGTGCCTCTATTGCAGGATGAGCAATATCTGTAGCGGAGAGCAAACTCATTATTGCGGCCACACCTATACCATTATCGGCGCCGAGTGTGGTACCTTTTGCTTTTACCCAATCACCATCCACATACATATCTATTCCCTGCTTATCAAAGTCGAAAGTAGTATCCGCATTCTTTTGATGCACCATATCCAGGTGGCTCTGCAGTATTATAGCCTGCCTGTCTTCCATCCCCTTCGATGCAGGTTTTTTGATGATCACATTGCCCACTTCATCCACGTCCGTTTGCAGGCCCAGACCCTCGCCAAATGCTTTGACAAATGCAATTACCCTTTCCTCTTTTTTAGAGGGCCGTGGCACCGCGTTCAGGTCTGCAAAATGGTTCCATAAAGCTGATGGTGCTAACTGACGTACCTGTTCGTTCATAACTGTGATCTTTAGAGCTGCTAAAGTAGCCATCTTTGGCCATTTGCCTAATAAAAGCGGGCAAAAAATAAGCGCCCCCTTTCGGGGGCGCTACAGGTAGTATTATCTTTTACTATCAGGATCAGGCAAGGCCTTGTCCGTGACAGCTCTTGTATTTTTTACCACTGCCACATGGGCAAGGGTCATTGCGGCCTATCTTGGGGCCTGCCTGCACTGGTGTGCGCTTTACCGGCGCAGCTTCAGGGCCTTCGGTATAATAGTCTTCTTCGTTGGCAGCGTAGTCCTGTCCGCGGCTGTCTATTTCCGCTTTGTTCACACGCATCTGACTCATGTCGGATGGCGGCTCAGGTATTCTTGCAGCCTGTGGCGGCGCTTCCTGTATCGGTATGCCGGCACGCAGCAGGAACGATATGATGCTCTGGTCTGTCTCCAGCATCATCTGCTTGAACAGTTTGAACGCTTCGAACTTATAGATCAGCAACGGATCCTTCTGCTCATAAGATGCCATACGCACAGAGGTACGCAGGTCATCCATAGCACGCAGGTGGTTCTTCCATGAGTCATCTATGATACCCAGTGTTATGTTCTTTTCCAGCGACTGTATCACCGGCAGGCCTTCATTTTCTACCGCTTCTTTCAGCGCCACATATATCTGCATACCGCGTATGCCATCTGTAAACGGCACCACTACGTTGTCTATGCGGTCACCATTATCTTTAAGCACCTGCGCCAGTGTAGGCGTCATCTGCTCGCGTATAGATGCACACTTGCGGTTGTAGTAATCTTTTACCTGCTGGTACAGCTGCTCGCCTATTGCATTAGCATCACCCTTCGCCAGTTTATCGGCATCCAGTTCAGCCTCTATCACCAGGTGTTTCATCACCTCTATCTTGAATGCTTCTATATCGCGGCTCACTACAAACTGCTCTGCAAGGCCCACACATACGGAGTACATTGCATTATCCAGGTCGATAGAAAGACGATCACCAAACAATGCGTGGTTACGGCGCTTGTAGATCACGTCACGCTGCGCGTTCATCACATCATCATACTCCAGCAGGTTTTTACGCATACCAAAGTTGTTCTCTTCCACTTTCCTTTGCGCGCGCTCTATCGATTTAGAGATCATGCTGTGCTGCAGTACCTCGCCATCTTTATGGCCCATCTTATCCATAAGAGAAGCGATACGCTCAGAACCGAACAAACGCATCAGGTCATCTTCCAGCGATACAAAGAACTGTGAAGAACCCGGATCGCCCTGGCGACCGGCACGACCACGCAACTGGCGATCGACACGGCGGCTTTCATGACGCTCCGTACCTATGATGGCAAGACCACCAGCTTCCTTCACTCCTGCACCCAGCTTGATATCCGTACCACGGCCGGCCATGTTGGTAGCGATGGTAACAGCTCCCGACAAACCAGCCTCTGCTACTATCTGTGCTTCACGTGCGTGTTGTTTCGCATTCAGTACATTGTGCGGTATCTTTTTCTGCTGCAGCATACGGCTCAGCAATT
>CAYZKL010000054.1:0-3040 GCA_964478855.1 uncultured Flavipsychrobacter sp. | reverse complement strand
ATACCTCAACCGATGTGGTACCCACCAGCACCGGGCGGCCTACGGCACGCAGTGCTTCAATCTCGTCTATTGCTGCTTTAAATTTCTCACGCTTGGTCTTGTACACCAGGTCCTGCTGATCCTTACGGGTTATCGGCAGATTGGTAGGTATGGTCACAACATCCAGCTTGTATATTTCCCAGAACTCACCAGCTTCCGTTTCGGCAGTACCGGTCATACCGGCCAGCTTGTGGAACATACGGAAGTAGTTCTGCAGGGTAACGGTAGCAAACGTTTG
The DNA here is from genome assembly GCA_964478855.1 of uncultured Flavipsychrobacter sp. Taxonomy (GTDB): domain Bacteria; phylum Bacteroidota; class Bacteroidia; order Chitinophagales; family Chitinophagaceae; genus Nemorincola. The sequence goes on along the minus strand of CAYZKL010000054.1, from coordinate 2,763 downwards.
TGTCGCTGCCTCTACCTGCACATTTTCTTTTGCTTCAATAGCCTGGTGCAGCCCGTCGCTGTAACGGCGGCCATCAAGGATACGGCCCGTCTGCTCATCCACTATCTTCACCTTACCATCCATCACCACATACTCGATATCCTTATCAAACAGGGTATATGCTTTCAGCAACTGCTGTACCGAATGGATACGGTCGGCCTTTATTGCATAATCCTGCAGCAATGAATCTTTACGTTGAGTCTTTTCTTCCGGTGTTATTGACAGCTTTTCTATTTCTGCCAGTTCGCTGCCTATATCCGGAAGTACAAAGAATGTAGGATCTTCGCCCGCACCGGTTATCAGCGCAAGGCCCTTTTCTGTAAGGTCAACGCTGTTATTCTTTTCATCAATGGCAAAGAACAGTTCGCTGTCTACCTTCGGCATGTTGCGCTGCTGCTCACCTATAAAATGATTCTCTGATTTCTGTAGTATCTGCCTGTTACCTTCTTCGCTCAGGTACTTGATCAGTGCCCCGCTCTTAGGTAAGCCACGGTATGCCCTGTACAGGTGCAGGCCGCCGGCATCTTTATCGCTTTTGCCTTCCGCTATCAGCTTCTTTGCTTCGGTAAGGCTCTGGTTGATCACTTTGCGCTGTGCTTCCAGCAACCTTTCGATACGCGGCTTCAGTGTATGGAACTGCTGCTCATCGCCCTTAGGGATAGGACCCGATATGATCAGCGGCGTACGCGCATCATCTACCAGTACACTATCCACCTCATCCACCATTGCATAGTGGTGTTTGCGCTGCACCATCTCTTCGGGGTGGTGTACCATATTATCACGCAGGTAATCGAAACCGAATTCGTTATTGGTACCGTAAGTAATATCTGCAAGGTATGCCTGGCGGCGTGCGGATGAGTTTGGTTCGTGCTTATCTATACAATCGGTGGTCAGTCCCAGCCACTCAAACAGCGGTCCGTTCCACTCCTGGTCACGACGGGCCAGGTAGTCATTCACCGTTACTATATGCACCCCTTCACCGGCAAGCGCATTCAGGTAAGCCGGCAGTGTAGATACCAGTGTTTTACCTTCACCCGTAGCCATTTCCGCTATCTTACCATCATGCAGTACCATACCACCTATCAGCTGCACATCGTAGTGCAGCATGTTCCAGGTAACTGTGATACCTGCGGCATCCCATGTATTCTTATAAATTGATTTGTCGCCCTGTATGGTCACACTGTTCTTTACAGCGGCCAGTTGCCTGTCCAGGTCTGTAGCAGTAGATACCAGTTCGGCATTATCCTTAAAACGGTGTGCTGTTTCTTTAACTACCGCAAATGCTTCCGGCAATATCGTACGCAGTATCTCTTCTATCTGCTCATCACGTTTCTTTACCAGCTTATCCACGTCATTATAGATCGCTTCACGGGCCTGTACATCGGCATCAGTATCAGCTTCTGCTTTTTTATCGGCTATCTGGCGGTCTATGTCGGTCAGGTGCTGCTTTATCCTTGCACGAAACTCCAGGGTCTTGCCCCTCAGCTCATCGTTAGATATAGATTGCAACTCCTGGTAACGGCTATTGATCTCCGCAACGATGGGTTGTAGTTTTTTTACATCCTTATCGGACTTGCTGCCACCAAATATTTTTGAAAGTAATGCTATCATTATTATAAAGTCAAAAGTTAAAGATCAAACCCTTAGGTATATCTACCTAAGTCCTTAATAATTGTCAAAAACCATGCAATTAATAAATTAACTGCCACGTTGTCGCAAAAGGGGAGCGAAGTTACACCAAACGCTTGATTTAGACAAGACCACAGCCGCTGAAAGGACCTGATATAAAAGTGATCCGCAATATGAATGGTTTTTAAAAATTATTTATATTGCATATGAATAAACCTCCTTCTATGATCCAAAAGGTGCTTTTACTGCTGATCATCCCTGCAATGATCTTTTCCGCAGAACCTTGCTACGCCAACAATGATACACTCATACCCGTTTACCGCTGGTATAACATATATAATTATAACTACGCCACCTTTGCCGAAGGAGAGCTTAATGATAACGAACTGCTTATACAGGGCTGGAGTAAAAAGACGTTCCTGTTCTACGCCTACAAGGACCCCAAACCCAATACAGTAGCGGTAAACAGGTGGTATAACCAGCGTACCAGTGCCTATATCAGTGTGTGTGAAGATGAGTTTACCGATGAATGGATGGGACTGAATGGCTTTACCCACAAACATACACAGTATCATGCACCTATAGAAAAGGGGGACAATACTGTACGCGTAGATCGCTGGCTGCAACCCGGCCGCCATTTATGGATCACCATAGCGGATGAGCAAAATACTGATGAACTGCTTAAGAAGGGCTATCATCACAAAACATATCAATATTATGGTATAGCCAAAATATAGGCGACTGTACCCCCTAAAACCGCTCCCATTGGGGATATAAGCCCCCCAAAGAGCCCGTTTACCCTATCCTTAAAAAAAAATTTAGCTTAATAATTTGCAAGGCAACAAATTTTTTATGTATTTTGGATGCAATTTTGAAAAAAGACCAAACATGAAAAGAACCATCATTCTATTTACAACAGTACTGGCCGCGATCTTATTTACAAATAAAAGCTTTGCACAAGAAGACCTTGTGAGGGTGTTTCGCTGGTTCATTCCCGCAGACCAACAATATGTAACTGTGGCCGAAGGTGAATACCAGGACGGACAATTAATAAACTGGGGTTGGACAGATAAGACGCTTATATTCTGGGGATAC
>CAYZKL010000053.1:0-26004 GCA_964478855.1 uncultured Flavipsychrobacter sp. | reverse complement strand
ATAGAACAGATTCCTGTAATGATGGACGGCAAGATGACCGGCAGCGTAACCCAAAGCAGCCTGTTCAAAAAGCTGATAGAGGAAGCTGATGTGCGTGACCAACTGGTAGCTGACGTAATGGATGCACCACTACCCGTGGTAGATATGGATACTGCACTGGAGCGCCTGACACACTTCATCAATAAGGACAATGGTGCTGTACTCACAGCAGACGAAAGCGGCCAGTATAACATACTCACTAAGTATGATATCCTGAACGCATTCAGCAAGGGATAGTTGATTAGCTGATATGCTGATTTAATGATTAGCTAATGACACCTGCCATGTGCAGGTCTAAATTTTCTTATGCGCAGTTTCAAAGAATTTATAATAGACGTAACGACCAAACCGATCATCCTGTTCCCTTTGGTAGGGTTGTTTCATATATTGTGGCTATTGTGGATAGTATGGACTGACAGACAGGTACCCGTAAACAATATAGAGTGGTTGCAGGTGTTGTGGATGGTGGGCTATACTACGTTCTGGATTGCGGCGAGTGATTTTCGGAAATGGGGAGCACTGGGCTATATAGGCCTTACCCTGGTAAACGCAACATTATTCCTGGCAGTAAAGAACATCAATAACAGGGAGTTGTACATGAGCAACATATTCCTGCTTGATGGTTTGTTCAGCTTTTTCCTTTTATTCTTTTATAAGCGTTTTTACAGGTGAGTACCCGTACATTCACAGATATGATGGGCAGGGAGGTAACAATTGCGTATCCCCCTAAACGCATAGTATCGCTGGTGCCATCGCAAACAGAACTGCTGTATGACCTGGGCCTGAATGAAGAAGTAGTAGGTATCACTAAATTCTGTGTACACCCCGAGGAATGGTTTCGGAATAAAAAACGTGTCGGCGGTACCAAGACCGTACACATAGACATAGTACAGGTGCTGCAACCGGACCTGATCATAGCCAACAAAGAAGAAAACACCAAAGAACAGATAGAAGAACTGGCGGCACTGTATCCTGTATGGACCAGTAATATACAGACCATAGAAGAAGGACTACAGATGATCGCCGAAGTAGGCAGGCTGACGGGCAAAGAAGATAAAGCAAATGATTTGGTAACAAGGATCACGGATGGATTTGCAAATATCCAAAAAGCAAACACACCAAGAAGAGTTGCTTACTTTATCTGGCGCAAACCATGGATGTGCGCCGGTGGCGATACCTTCATCAGCAATATGATAGAACGTATAGGATGGGAAAATGTACTTGCAGACAAACCCCGGTACCCGGAAATTGACATCAATGAACTTGCAGCAATGGACACCGACCTCGTACTATTATCTTCGGAGCCCTACCCTTTTAAAGATGTGCATATAGCCGAGCTAAAGGCCGCATTACCCGACGCTGAAATACTACTTGCAAACGGCGAAATGTTTAGCTGGTATGGCAGCCGGATGCTACATGCGGTGGACTACCTGAAATCATTAACAGCCGGTTAGTTAAATTGTATTTATTACTTTAGCATAGAATCAGGTATAACTATCTACTTATGAAAAAGAGCATTTTCGGTTTATTATTGCTGCTGGCTGCAACACAGGGAACGTTATCTGCACAGACCGAAACAGGGCCATCGCATGATTTTTCGCTGAGCTATGGCATGGTGTCGGGCACGCAGGTTATCAAGGGCCTGAACCACAGTGTAAAAACTGACCAGGCATATCATTTTGCATATAACCTGCAGACATCCAATACAGGAAACATATTCGCTACCTATAAATACTGCCCCGGCAAAATACTATCGATAGGCTTGACCGCCGGCTACCAGGCATTTTCATACGACAGGTATTCCGACAACCACGGCGGCCCGAGCGTGATAGTCGATCATCATTCCGCTACGATCGTGACCTTTGCAGCGGAACTGAACATATTCTATTATACAGCTGAAAATATACAGTTGTATGGCATGCTTGGTGTTGGCCAGCGCACCTATTCCGAAACAGGAGGCAGTTCTACTTACACAGAAGTGTTCCCAAGAAACTTCATCAATACACAATGGACACCAATAGGGTTGAGATTTGGCAGAACCCTGGGCGGATATGTTGAGTTTGGTTTCGGTTATAAGGGGATAATAAACACAGGTATCTCTTACCGTCTTACTACACCTAAAAAGGATACAGAACCCAAAGACCGTTCACATTCTAACAAACGCTGAGCGCGATGAAACGAGCCGGATACTCATTGTTGTTATGCACCCTGGTGTTGTGCTCATGCCACAGCAGTAAAAAAGCTGTTACAGCAATTAGTAGTAATGACGCTCCGAAGGCAATAGGCCCTTACTCACAGGGAACAAAGGCAGGTAACCTGGTATATACATCAGGACAGATAGGCATCTCTCCCGTGACCAATACTTTTGCCGGAAGTGACATCAGTTCGCAAACCCACCAGGCGCTTAAAAATGTAAAGGCAGTATTAGAAGCCGGAGGATCGGACATGACACATGTGCTGAAAGTAACCGTGTACCTGAAGGACATGGACGACTATGCAAAAGTGAACGATATCTACAAAGAATACTTCGCAGGTACTAAGCCTGCAAGGGCCGCAGTGCAGGTGGCACGGCTGCCTAAAGACGCACTGATAGAGATAGAGTGTGTAGGAGTGGTAAAGTAATAATTTACCTTTCTTTAACATCGGGATGAAAATTTCTTCTTAATATTGCACCGTGAAACAAATGACCAACATAATCCATTGTCCTAAACGTAATGCAGGCAAATGCTGTAAGGCGAAGCTATTTGCGTTGGGATGATATTTTCTATAATAAAGAAATCATATTATGCCCTCCGCACAAACGGGGGGTTTTTTTATGACCTGAAAACAAGCAACTATGATGAAACTGATCAATAAAAAAATATGCATGGGCAAAGATATAGGCATTCACGGAAATGTTTTCGGAGGCTTTATGATGTCGTGGATAGATGAAGCCGCCGCTGCATTTGCCACCGAATACTGCTGTACGCCCAACATGGTGACGCTGAAAGTAGGTGAAATGATGTTTAAGAAACCACTGAAATCAGGCAATCACGTACGTATATATGGTGAAGTAGCACACCTGGGAACAACCTCAATAAAACTGAATGTGGATGCACGCAAGTACAATGTGTACAGCGGTGTCGAGACATCAGTATGTACTACCTCAATCACTTTTGTGCGGATAGATGATGACGGGCAACCTACGCCCATAGGAGAAACGGTAAAGAGAAAGCATGAACTACTGATGGCAGAAGAAAGCCTTGCAGAAGAATCTATACATTAATGTTACCAGATGCGCTGCACCGAAGGCTTACTACCCTGCACTTCTAAACCTTTTAGAAGAATGATCCCCGGTGTTTTACCGACCTCAATAGTGCCTGCAACCTGCTGCATCTGCAGTGCATGGGCACTATTGTGCGTGGCCCAGGTAAGCAATGTTTCCAAACTGATGTGCGGGTAGCGTTCTTTTATACTTACCAGTTCAGACAGTATACATAACTGATGATTAGAAGCAAGGCTGTCTGTGCCTACACATATGCGGGCTCCCTCGCTGATGAACATATCAATATCAGGCAATGCGCCTTCTATGTAGAGATTTGCATTAGGGCAAAGACACCAGTACACATGATCTAAGCGCTTCTGGGCATATTGTACATCCTCACGTCTGGTATAGGTATTGTGTACAAATATAAAAGTATGCTCAGGAGACATCCACTCCAGGTAAGACTGCAGCGATGACAGACCTGTATGCATAAAGAACGTATCATCGATACCCAATGTATTGAGCAGGTCGGTTACAGCTCCTTCTTTTGCTGTGTAATATTTATTTTCTTCTTCGCTCTCCTGGTTATGGATAGAGATAATAACGCCATCCCTGTGTGCATCTATCAGGCGAAACAGTGACGATGAAACAGAATATGGCGCATGAGGAACGACTGCCTGTCTCAGTGTCTTAGTACCCTGCTCCTGCAATGAAAAAGCATTGTATATCTGCACGGCATAGGTAAATGATCGCTGTGCATTAGCTTCTGTGAATCCTATAGTTTCTACAAACGTATAAAAGTGCAGTTGATCCTTAGCCCTGAGGTCCAGGGTATCGGTCGTGTTCACTATATCGCCCACAGCTACTATGCCGTTCCTTAACAGTTCTTCATACCCTTCTGCCCGGGCAGTTAGTTTTTGTTCTTCGGTATAATCGTTGCGGCGCTTAGGGATATTTTTAAGAAACGGTATCAGGCCTGTACGCTCAGGTATTGCGCCCTTCATGTGCGACAACTCCAGGTGGCAATGCACATTGACAAAACCCGGAGCGAGAATACCATCATAAAATACGGCACCCGGATGCGGACCTTGCGTAATTGCAATGACCTTACCTGTCTCCGATACTTCGATCACAGTTCCATCAGGCAACCAACCGTTGCCGTCATGAATTTTCGTAGCTGTAAGAAAAGGCAAACCCTAAAAGTTTTTTAGCTTTTAAAATGTTTCAGCAACACTATTTCACGCTCATCAAGGAAGCGCCACTTACTGCGTGGCAGATTTTTCTTGGTAAGACCCGCATAAGTAACCCTGTCCAACTTATCCACAACATAACCGAGTGATTCGAATATGCGGCGAACAATACGGTTACGGCCACTGTGAATCTCTATACCCAATTCATTTTTCTTTTCCAGGTATGCAAGCGCATCTACCTGTACTTCGCCATCATCAAGCGTAAGGCCGGTCATTATCTTTTCAAAGTCAGCCTTAGTAAGCGCCTTATCCAGCGTTACCTGGTACACCTTTTTGATCTTATAAGAGGGGTGACATAATTTCTGGGTAAGATCACCGTCGTTGGTGATCAACAGCAGGCCGGTAGTATCACGATCGAGGCGGCCAACAGGGAACAACCTTTCGGCACCTGAACTTGCTACAAGTTCCATAACTGTCCTTCGGCCTTGCGGATCATCATTTGTAGTGATGTATCCTTTTGGCTTATTGAGCAGGATATATACCATGCCCTTCATGGTCTTCAGTTTCTTTCCACTTAATGTTACCAGGTCTCCGGGGGCTATTTTGTGGCCCGGTTCCAGTACCAGTTCACCATTCACTTTCACTTTGCCCTGCTTCACCAGTTCGGCAGCATCGCGACGGCTGCACTCACCGCTATGAGCGATGAATTTATTAAGCGGCATCTGCTCTTCTGCAGATGGCATACCGTCCACTGAATCTTCATCATCTATGTCATCATCATCTCCACGCTTCTTTCTGCCTTCAGAATGATCATGGAAATGTTTTTTCTTACCAAAGTTGTTTGCCCCTACCTTTCCCGGTCCCGGCTTCCTGCCTGCAGGCTTGAATTCCTTTCTTGCAGCAGGTCTTTCCGATGGCACATCACTATCGCTATCTCTCCTTGAATCTTTATCACGGGCCGATATCGGCGTAGGCCTGTCCCTGAATGGGCGGCTGTCTTTGAACCTGCCGGGAGGAGCATCGGATGATCCTTTCTTATCAGCAGGCCTCGGGCGAGGTCCATCACTCTTGAACGGTCTCTTTTCAAAGGGTTTGGCATCCTTATCGAATGGCTTGCGGGCATCATCCCTTTTGAACGGGCGGTCACCGGATGGTGCACCATCATCTTTGCGGAAGCTTTTGCCATATGGCTTGGCATCCCTGTCGAATGGTTTTCGTGTATCGTCTCTTTTGAACGGACGGTCGCCTGAAGGTGCGCCATCGTCTTTGCGGAAGCTTTTGCCGTATGGCTTGGCATCCTTATCGAATGGCTTGCGTGTGTCGTCTCTTTTGAACGGACGGTCACCTGATGGTGCGCCATCGTCTTTGCGGAAACTTTTGCCAAAAGGTTTTGAACTCTTATCAAATGGCTTACGTGTTTCGTCTCTTTTGAACGGCCTGTCACCGGATCCTGCTGTATCGTCCTTACGGTATCTTTTATCTGCCGGTTTTGAGCTTTTGTCAAACGGCTTTCGTGTATCGTCTTTTTTAAATGTCTTATTAGGTCCCGGCTTAGAACTACGCTGAGAATATGGGGTATTTTTTGGCATCTTTGGATATTGCTTTGATAAGCGGGTATAAAGGTACAATGTTTTTAGCGGGTATATATACCCGAACTATGCACTTTGTCCTTTATTGATCTTTTCACACTTTTCCTTTTCGGCCCGGATGACGGGAAGTGCTTCATTAAAATTAACGAGTATATTATCTAAACGGGCTGTGATCTCATCCTTACCCATCTCGGCTCTTGCCAGTGCTTCTATCTCTACAAGGTCATCGTACATACCCCTTACCTTAACGATATTGGCACTGGATTTAAGAAAATGTGCTTTTTTCTTTATAGAATCAAAATCGTCAGTATCGCGGACGGCATTTTCCAGGTCTTTGAGACCCTTAGGTACAGTATTCAGGAACAACTGGATGACCTCCTGGATATACACAGTGTCATTATCAGATAATTCATAAAGAAAACTGAGATCCAGCAGAGGTAATTCCATGAGGAATATATTTAAAGATTAAACTACATGTTCGTTGACCATGCTGAGGATCATATTGCATAACCTCACCGGATCATCACCTTTTACAACACAATCATTCATACCAACAGCAAGACACTTTTCCTTTTCCCCGGCAAAACCACCAGCTGTAAATCCTACAATGGGGACATTTATTTTTAATTCCTTTCTTATATGTTCGGTGGCTGCATAGCCATCCATTTGGGGCATGTACAGATCCATCAGTACCATGTCAAAATTATGATCTCGTACCTGGTCTACCGCATCCACCCCGTTTGAAACGGTGGTTACTGTAGCGCCATTCTTACTGAGCAGAAAATTGACAACTTTCTGATTAATAACATTGTCTTCTGCCACTAATATGTTAATACCTTGAAGCAATTACTAATATTTTAAGGTTAATGTAACTTACCGGAAATGTAAGCGGTTTATATTTGCATCACGAAATTAACGGAAATACCGATAGATAGCTAGTCATTAACATAATTTTTTTGAATCACTCTAATTCTAAAAAATATATTTATTAATAATAAGGTGGCAGCATTGGCTAATTGAAATCGGAAAATTATATTTTTTTAAAAAAAGTGCTTGCTTATATAAATCAAATATTGTACTATTGTTAACAATTTGCTGATAACGTTCGATTAACAAAGCGATTATACTATATTAACGAATTTAAATGAAAAACTATGGGATATAAAATACGTATTCTGCCAAGATGGTTGGTTTTTCTTTTTGATCTCTTCCTGGTCTGCTTCTGCCTTTTACTGTCACGAATGATAAAACTGAATTTTAACTGGTCGCATGTGGATGCGGGGTTAAAATTAATGATGGGTATCGTGCTGGTTATTAACGCCTCCTTGTTTTATGTTTTTAAGAGTTATGCCGGTATAGTACGTTATACCAACCTGGAAGATACATCGAGGCTGGTAATAGTAAATGCGCTGGCTTCTTTTTCATACCTGTTGCTTAATACTTTCGTACCTAATTTCAAATACGGTATATTCTTTACCCCACAGATCGTAACTATTAACTTCTTTATTACCTGCTTCGTAATCATTTCTTACAGGCTTGCAGTTCGCTATTGCTTTAATTTTTACAAATCCCTTTCGCAGGAAGGTAAAATGGAGAAGAAGAAAGCAGTTGTATATGACACATCTGCAGATGGCCTTCACATTAAAAAAGTGATGAATAGCCTACCCAACGGAGAAATGCTGGTGGTAGGTTTTCTTGATGATTCATTTACGGCCGGCGGCAAGTTACTGGAAGGGATACCTATATATAACATCACAGAACATAATATAGCTAAGCTGAGGAATGATGGTGTGGAGCTGCTGATACTTGCCAGCAAGGCACTGCAAAAAGACAAGCTGAATAACCTGGTGGATATGTGCCTGGCTCATGGTATTAAGATACAGCAGGCCCCGGCTATGAAGGACTGGCTGAATGGCAAGCTGGATACCCAACAGCTACAGAATATAAACATTGAAGACCTGCTGGAAAGAGAGGTTATCAAAATACACAATGAGGCAATATACAGTGAGCTGAAAGGCAAAAGGATATTGGTTACAGGAGCTGCAGGATCAATAGGGAGTGAACTTGTACGCCAGTTACTTAACTACCGTCCATCGCTGGTGATACTATGTGATAAGGCAGAAACACCAATGCATGAATTCCTGCTGGAACTGCAGGACAAGACCAAGAACGCATCGATGATAAAGGGCTACCTGGGGGATATATGTGACCGCCAGCGTATGGAGCATCTTTTTGAAGTTTACAATCCCCAGATCGTATTTCATGCGGCAGCTTATAAGCATGTGCCGCTGATGGAAGATCACCCATCGATAGCTGTACTGAACAATGTATTGGGTACAAAAATACTTGCAGAACTGGCAGTTGCGAACGACGTGGAGAAGTTCGTAATGGTATCGACCGACAAGGCAGTGAACCCAACCAATGTAATGGGAGCATCGAAAAGAATAGCAGAAATATTTACCCAGAGCTATTTTAAAGAATTGACCAAAGACCTGGAATCTAAAAGCGACAACGGCCATATTATCACCAAGTTTGTTACTACCCGTTTCGGCAACGTATTGGGATCGAACGGATCGGTAATACCACGATTTAAGAAGCAGATAGAAAAAGGCGGTCCGATAACAGTAACACATCCTGAGATCACCCGCTTCTTTATGACCATACCTGAAGCCTGCCTGCTGGTAATAGAGGCCGGAGTGATGGGTCAGGGTGGCGAGATATTCGTGTTTGATATGGGTAAGGCGATAAAGATAGTGGACCTTGCCAGGAAAGTAATCAGGCTTGCCGGTAAGGAACCTGATGTAGATATCCGCATAGTGTTTACAGGTCTACGCCCCGGTGAAAAGCTATATGAAGAAATGCTGAGCACTGCAGAAAATGCACGCCCTACCTACCACGAAAAAATACTGATAGCAGATGTACGCCAGTATGATTTTGACCTGGTACAGAAACGTGTGGATAAACTGATAACCAGCGCCCGCCAGCACTACACTTTGGAAACCATACACCTGATGCGCGAACTGGTGCCTGAATTTGTAACTACCAATGTAGCCTATGAAAATGCAAACGCAGAATAAGTTTCCCTATCCTGCGTTTCAATATTATCCTGCTTTATAATTTTACCTGATATAGCCCAGTATCTTCAACATGCTCTGAGGAGTCTGCTCCTTAGCATACAACCAATCTTCAAGCTCACCATCTTTATTCCTTTCCACTATTACGTGCTTAGGAGATGGTATCATGCAATGCTTGATGCCACCGTAACCTGAAAGCTGATCCTGGTAGGCACCGGTATGGAAAAACCCGATATACAGCGGATCCTTGCCCTTTTCTTTTTCAAGCTTTGGCAGGAACACCGCATTAATATGCTCTTCGGAAGTATAATAGTCATGCCCGTCGCAGGTGAGTCCGCCCAGGTGAACCTCCTGATATTCTTTATCCCATTTATTGATGGGTAGCATCAGGAACTTTTCGCCTATGCCCCAGGTATCCGGTAGTGTAGTAATGAAAGAACTATCTATCATGTACCATATTTCACGGTCATTCTGCATCTTTTCATCCAGTACACTATAAACAACTGCACCTGCCTCCCCTACTGTAAATGAACCGAACTCGGTATAGATATCAGGTGTATCAACTTTATTCCTTTTACAGACCTTTTTTATGGTTGATACGATCTCATTGATCATGTAGTTATAATCGTAGTCGAAACCAAGCGAATGCTTGATAGGGAAACCACCGCCAATATTGATAGCTTCCAGTTCAGGACAAACCTTTTTCAACTGGCAATAAAGGTTGAGAACCTTGTTGAATTCGCTCCAATAATACACATCATCCTTAATACCCTTGTTCATGAAGAAGTGCAACATCTTAAGTCTGAACTTTTCATTTCCCTTTATCTTATCTACATAGAACTCTAATACATCCCTGTTACGGATACCAAGGCGCGACGTGTAAAAATCGAATGTAGGTTCTTCTTCCGTAGCTATCCTGATACCGATATTTACCGGATCTTTCGACCTGATGGACTTTTTATAGTCATCAAATTCATTCTTGTTATCAATAATTGGAATCGTGTTCTTAAAACCCTCGTTAATAAGTCGGGCGATATTGCGAGTATATGTACGTGTTTTGAATCCGTTACAAATGATATGGGTATCCTTGGTGATCTTTCTTCTTTTATACAGTTGCTTAATGATATCTATATCATAAGCAAATGAGGTCTCCAGGTGAACGCCATGCTTCAGTGTTTCCTCAACAATAAAGGAGAAGTGAGAACTCTTGGTACAATAGCAATAGAAATACTTACCGTCGTACTTATGCTTTTTGATGGCGTCGTTGAACATCTTCTTCGCCTTCAGTATCTGCATACCAATTTTTGGCAAGTATGTCAGTTTGAACGGTGTGCCATATTTCTCAATGAGGGCACTGATATCTACTCCGTTGAATTCAAGCGTTTTGTTGTCGGTCAGATCGAACCCTTCCTGCGGAAAATGGAAGGTCTGGTGTACAAGATCCTTGTAAGTATTATTCATTTATTGTGCTCAGAATAATGGGTAAAATGATTAGTAATATTTAAGTCCTAACAAAAATAATTATTTACATTCATGAAACGGGTATTTATTTTAAAATAACATTAAAAAATGTATGGTGGTTCCAGTAAGTTTGCAGCCAATATAGGTTATGAAAAAGGCTTTGATACAAATGCACCTGGCAGTATTGCTGTGGGGTTTTACCGGGGTGCTGGGCAGGGCCATAACGCTTGATGCCCCTGTGCTTGTATGGTACAGGATGCTGCTTACAGCTATATTTATGGTTGTAATAATACTGATAAGAAAATAATGGGTGAAACCTGAGCGGAAGGATGTGGTGCAACTGGCTATCATCGGCATACTGATGGGGTTGCACTGGGTAGGTTTTTATGGATCTATAAAATTTGCCAATATATCTATTGCGCTAGTGTGCCTTTCCACTGCAAGCATATTCACATCGCTGCTGGACCCGTTTGTAAATAAAAGCAAACATGACCTCAGGGAGATCCTGTTAGGTTCACTGGCAATAGCAGGGGTATATATGATATACAGGTTCCAGCAGTTTTACGGGCTAGGTATAGCTTTTGGTATCGCGGCAGCTATACTTAGTTCCATATTTACGGTACTGAACAAGAAGATAGCCAACAAGTACCCGGCTCGTACCATGGTATTCTATGAGATGTCGACGGGTTGGGTCTTCATAACTGCACTCATGCCTTTTGTTGTTTATTACTTACCAGGTACAGAGCTATTGCCTGCCACAGCCGGCAGCGACCTGCTGCATAATGACTGGTTATGGTTAGTGATCCTGAGCCTTTGCTGTACGGTTTGGGCGCAGTCTCTGGCGCTAAATGCGCTAAAGAAACTCACTTCATTCACTGCTACCCTATCTGTGAACCTGGAACCTATATATGGAATACTGCTTGCATTCCTGTTCTACAATGAGAATAAAGAGATCATCTTTAATAAAGGAACTACCGAACTCAACTGGGGTTTCCTGGGCGGCATGAGCCTGATATTGCTATCAGTATTGCTGCAAATGCTACGTTTACTGAAACCGGGATTCTCCGATTCAGGTTATGTAAAAGAAAAAGGCGGAATAGATTAGGGCCAGTTTAATGACCGATTATAATTCTGTTATTTTGAATTCCTGAAGAGGAAACTGTGCTGATAATATAAATGCCGGTCGCTACATTTCCGAGGTCCATATGAGCAACAATGCCTGTAAATTCAGACCGGTGAATGACTTGGCCAAAACTATTATAGATAACGATGGAAGTTCTGCTTTGATGGCTGTTAAAAGAAATATTAAAGTTACCGGTCGATGGATTTGGGAATACCTTAAAGTCGGCACCGGTCGCATGCTCATCTATTCCTGCATTATCAATAAATGCCGGGGGTGATACTTTCCATATTACGGAATTACCGCCGTCTGCTATGTACAGGTAATCCGAATCATCGGCATAAACTGCTGTCGGGCCATTAAACCGCGCTGCAGTAGCAGGACCACCATCACCGGCAAAACCATACCCTCCGCTACCAGCTATGGTGTTAATATTTCCTGAAGGACCTATCCTTCTTATTACATTATTACCCTCATCAGAAATATACAGATTGCCTAACCTATTTATATGAACCGCATTCGGTCCACGTAGCTTTGCCAGGGTCGGTAACCCTCCATCACCTGTATAGCCGGCAGTACCGGTACCTGCAATATTAGTAATGATGCCGGATACAGCATTTACTTTCCTGATCCTGTTATTGCCAAAGTCGGATATGAAAATATTGCCGGCACTATCTGAGCACACCGAATTAGGATAATTCAATTTAGCTGCTATCGCAAGACCATCATCTCCGGAACTACCGGCAGTGCCATCACCTGCAAAAGTGGTAATGATATTTGTTACAGCGTCTACCCTACGTATCCGGTGATTACCATAATCTGCAATGAATATGTTGCCAGCCGGATCCATACATATTCCTGAAGGCCTTTCCATATTGGCCGTTGTCGCAGGGCCATTGTCTCCGCCATATCCACCTGCGCCGGAGCCTGCTACCGTACTAACAATACCCGTCGTTTTATCTATCCTCCTCACCACATCATTATACCACTCAAGAATGTAAAGATTACCCGAAGCATCAAAGCATAGCCCTGATGGATTTCTGAAAGTGGCACTGTCTTTAAGGCCACCGTCACCGGTATAACCCGGCATACCGCTGGTATCGGCAAAGGTGGTCAGAGTATCATGTGTATCTATCTTTCTTATACGGTGATCGGCATAATCTGATATGAAAACGTTATGTGCGTTATCGAGGCAGATGCCTGAAGGTGCTGCCAGTGAATATGATGTAGCGGGCCAGCCATCACCAATATATTGTGTAACCCCGTTTCCTCCGATATTTGTGATGATACTCTGTGCAAAAGATGAATTAGCTGCGCAGACTACAATAACAATAAATAAAACCTTTTTCATAGAACTATGAGATAGCGTGAATACCAAACTTAAATATACAAAAATGCTCCCGTTTTACGGGAGCATTTTTATCGGTAAGTAGTGTGTAATTATTTGTTTATCGAAATCTTCTGGACATAAGAACCATCAGCACTATTCAATCTGAGCGTATAAATACCTGCTGGCTGGCTGGTAAGGTCAATATTGAATTGCTGACCAGATGCTGCGCTTGCATATACTTTCTGGCCTATTACATTGTACACTTCAACCAGAACATTGCTTATTGCTGCTGGTGCCTTTACGGTAAAAATGCCGGTTGACGGATCCGGAAAAACTTTAACCTGCTGCATAATGCTGACATTATTCAAGGTAGTTGCAGCCCACCTTACTCCACCAGGGATGATAGGAGTTGGAGAAGCAACTGTGCCTGAGGATGTGCCAAAAGGAGCTGAGGTAACTACTGGAGGTGTCACAACAGGTGCAATTATCTCGCGGATACGTTGGTTGCCTGCATCAGCAATAAATATATTCCCGCTATTATCTACCCATACTCCTTCCGGATCATTCAGTTGAGCGGTTGTAGCGATGCCACCATCCCCTGAAAATCCAATGGTACCGTTACCTGCTATTGTAACTATGATATTAGATTGCAGATTCATCTTGCGGATAACGTTATTGCTGCGGTCGCAGATGTATAAGTTACGCATGTTATCTATGAACAAATTACCAGGGTTGCTTAGTGTTGCACTAAGAGCTAAGCCACCATCACCGGTATAACCTGGAGTACCTGTACCGGCTATTGTGGTGATTATCATCGTTTTAAGATCGATCTTACGGATAACATTATTATAAGCGTCAGAAACGTAAAGGTCATACGGACGCGTCGGATCAACTATTACTCCGGTAATGTGATTAAATGTTGCAAATTTCGCATCACCACCATCACCGGTATAGCCATAAGCACCTGATTTATTTCCTATAGTCCTTACCATGTCCCCAACTCCTGTATGACGCACCATACGTAGTTTATTATTACCGTTCGATGCAATATAAACATTGCCAAATGGATCTGAGCAGATACCTGCGGGAGTCATCATGCTGATGTTATGACTGTCATCGTCATTATCATCTCCGTCATCGTCTCCCTGGTGACCATCGCCGCATTCTCCATCATTATTATTGCTAACATGAGCTACTCTGAATGCCATATCATTATACCAGTCAGTATATAATACATCCTGGGTCCCCGCTTCGAAAAATACACTGTTTGGCATACGGATGCTGCTGCTTAGGGCCGGACCGCCGATACCTGACAAACCAAAAATACCATTGCCTGCAAAAGTATTTACTATGCCCGTGCTCCCGTTTATGACACGGATACGCGAGTTAGACTTATCAGCAATATAAACGTCACCCGTGACGCCGTTAACCGCAACGCCCGACGGCATAGAAAAAGTAGCCAGCGCTGCCGGCCCACCATCACCACTGTATCCTGAGATACCAGTACCTGCTATAGTGTTGATGATGCCCTGGGCATGCACCACTACCGCACCTAAAGAGAGTGCAGGAATAACCAGCAATTGTAAAAGTGAATGTCTTTTCATACAATTAATTTTTAGTTACTAACAAGATAAAAATCATTTTACAGAAAAAAGAAGGATTTAGATTAAATATTTATGGCATAATTTTTGTTAAAATCTGTACTCCACTCAAAAACAGGCAACTTCACAGGTGCAAATAATGTGAAACAATAAATCACACCCAACGTTAGTTAGTATTGAAAACAGAACTTGCAACATTTGACTTACTTTAGCAACATGAAATATTTTATTGCCTTTCTCTCCTTTTTTATACCACTTTATGTATCAGCACAACCCGGCTGGCAGCAACATGTTGATACCAAATTGAGGTGCGTTTGGATGATAAGAAACATATGCTGTATGGCCATGAGGAGTTGACTTATACAAATAATTCGCCTGACACATTAAAGTACATATACCTGCACCTATGGATGAACGCATTTAAAAATGACCGAACACCCTATGCCCGACAGCAGGATGTCAATGGCGGTACAACATTCTACTACTCAAAACCAAAGGACAGGGGATATATAGATAGCCTTGTATTTACAGTAAATGGTGAAAACGCAGAGCACTACAGTACAGAAGATGCGCCTGATATAGCGCGGCTGGACCTGCGCAACCCGTTATATCCCGGCCAGACCGTGAAAATCGCCACGCCGTTTAGGGTAAAGATTCCTATAGTATTCTCCCGCCCCGGGCATACTGACCAAGCCTATTACATATCGCAATGGTTCCCTAAGCCGGCCGTATATGACCGTAAAGGCTGGCATCCTATATCCTACCTTGACCAGGGTGAGTTTTTCAGTGAATACGGATCATATGATGTAAGTATAACCCTGCCTGCCAACTATGTAGTGATGGCAACCGGTAACTGCATTGATGACAATGAGAACAAATGGATGGACGAACTTGCCGCCAAAGCCATACCAAATACAACAGCTAAAATATTCGTAAAACACAATGATACTATACCACCAAGCGCCGCGGAGCTAAAAACCGTACGCTATCATGAAGATAATGTACATGATTTTGCATGGTTTGCCGACAAGCGCTGGCTGGTACAAAAAGATACTGTTTACAGCCCGGGCACTGGTCAGTTGGTAACAACGTGGGCTGCATTCCTGCCCTCCTATATTGCCTGGTGGAAAGATGCCAACAAATACCTGAAGGAAACAGTAAAACACTATGGTAAATGGGTAGGCCCCTACCAATATAAAACAATAAAGGCAGTCCTCGGCGACCTGCATGCTGGCGGCGGTATGGAATATCCGACAGTAACCGTAATAGATAAAAAATCGAAGAACCTGGAAACAGTGGTAGTACATGAGGCAGGCCATAACTGGTTTTATGGTATGCTGGGCAGCAATGAGCGCGACCATGCATGGATGGATGAAGGACTAAACACCTTCTATGAACAAAAGACAAATGAAGCGACAGATACCTCGCACAAAAAAGTGAAAGGTAAGAAGGTAGATGAAAGTATACTGTACTACCAGATGGCAGCAACCCATAATGACCAGGCCATAGACCAGACCTCGGCCAACTTCACCAAGCTGAATTACGGGCTGGACGTGTATTACAAATCTACCCTGATGCTGAAATGGCTTGAAGAATACATGGGGCCTGCAGATTTCAGCAAGGGTATGCATGACTATTATGACAACTGGCATTTTCATCACCCTTACCCGGAAGATTTCCGTAAGTGTATGCAAAATTACACTTCAAAGTCGCTGGATTGGTTCTTTGACGAAATACTGAAGACGGAGAAGAAAATTGACTTTAAGATCATAAAGGCTAAGACCAATGGAAACAATACTGATGTAACGATACGCAATAATACAGGAGTGAAAGCACCGGTGCTTATAGGATCATATAGTAAAGACAGCCTGCAGAACAGGGCATGGTCGGAGCCGTTTACAGGTAGTACTACTCTATCTGTGCCCGGAACAACCTGGACACAAATGAAGGTAGATGAAGTGATAGCCGATGGCAAACATGCAAATGATGTATACCGCAAAAAGGCGCTATTCCACCATTTCGGGCTAAAATTCAACCCTGTTGCCGGGCTAAACATAGCTAACAAGGACAAGATATTCATTGCACCTGCATATGCCCATAATCATTATGACGGTATAATGCTGGGCCTGTTGTTCCATAACATTACGGTACCTGAAAACAGGTTCCGGTTTGCGGCAGCGCCGCTTTTTGCCTTCGGCTCCAGGACACTTAACGGTGCAGGATCTGTGGGTTATGTTTGGTATCCTCATGGTATATTCAAAGATATCATGCTGCAGGCCGATGCCAAATCGTTCCATAATAATGAGACCTTTGTAAATGTCCCCGACCGGCTATATACAAGGTTCCTGAAAGTAGCGCCGTCCCTGGAATTTACATTTAAAGAAAAGTCGCCGCTCAGTCACAGTACACGCACCCTTTTGCTTAAACAATACAATATCACCGAGGAGACCATCAACTTCGGCACATTGCCAACAGACGTACCAAGGCTTGTAACCACGCAAAACATGTATGGACTTATACGATACAGGCACATCAATGAGCGTACTTACAACCCATTCAACTATAGCCTGGAAGCACATGGCAACGGAGATTTTGCCAAATTGAGTGCGGAAGCCAACCTGCGGATAGACTATAATGTAAAGAACAAAGCACTATTGGTCAGAGGCTATGCGGGTAAATACCTTGCTTTTAATAATGCCGCAGCAGTAACGTCAAGATACCAGCTCAACAGCAGCTTCGGTGGTGAAAATGACTACCTGTATGACGGAACATATCGAGGCAGAAATGCCACTAATGGCCTGGCAGCACAACAAATATCTATACAGGAAGGTGGCTTTAAAATACCGGTGCATAGCGGAGTATATAGGAGCGATAACTGGATGGCAGCAGTAAATCTGAAAACAGATTTACCTAAAATAAATGTACCTGTAAGGCTATTCTTTGATGCCGGACTGATACCAAATGCCACGCCTAGCTTTAAGAATTCAAGCAGTACCAAACTACTGTATGAAGGTGGCGTAGAAGTATTTTTATCAAAAGACATCATAAGCTTCTACTTCCCGATAATTATGAGTGGTGACTTCAGGGATTACCTGACCAACAACTACGGCAAAAAGAATGTTTTTGCCCGGAGTATCTCCTTTACCGTGCAACTGCAGAATATAAACTGGCTCAAATTACCAACCAGGTTACTGAAAACGGTAGTTAATTAGCAGGAGTAATTCTGTCATTACCCGGTCATTTTACGCTATGATCTTGATCATTTGTGTATTACGGGCAGGTTTAGTTTCTTTTCTTTGCACTTTGAAAATATAGAATGGCTGATAAAAAACGTGCGATCATATTAATGAACCTGGGTTCCCCGGATTCGACCAAAGTAGGCGATGTAAGGAAATACCTGAATGAATTCCTGATGGATGAACGGGTCATAGACTCCCCTTACCTGGTGAGAACACTGCTGGTAAAAGGGATCATAACCCCATTCCGTGCACCAAAGTCGGCAGAGGCATACAGTACTATTTGGGGCGTGGATGGCTCACCACTTGTATCTATTACTATGCAGCTGCAGCAGGAACTACAAAACCTGGTAACTGAGCCGGTAGAAGTAGCTATGCGTTACGGCAAACCGACGATGAAAACGGCATATGATAAAGTATTGCAGCGCCAACCCGGTACGGAAGAGGTGATACTGCTGCCGCTATACCCGCACTATGCCATGTCGAGCTACGAAACAGCCGTAGAACATGCTAAAGCTATCCATAAAAAAGGCAATTACCCGTTTAGTATAAAATTCGTTGATCCGTTTTATAATGACCCCGGCTTTATTGTGGCATTGTCTGAGAGCATAAAGGCCGAATTACCAGCGGATACACATTTGCTGTTCAGTTATCACAGCATACCGGAGCGCCACATACAGAAGAGTGACGTGACCGGTGGTCACTGCCAGATGTCGGCCACCTGCTGCCAAACCAATTCGGAGGCTCATAAGTATTGCTATCGCCACCAATGTTATGAAACAACCCGACTTGTGGCAAAACAACTGGGGTTGACTGCTGACCAGTATAGCGTGGCCTTCCAATCCAAATTGGGCAGATCGGAATGGCTGAAACCGGCCACTACCCTACGCATGGATGAACTACCGAAAGAAGGCATTAAGAAACTGGCGGTGGTATGCCCGTCATTTGTAAGTGATTGCCTGGAAACCCTGGAAGAAATTGCAGTACGAGAAAAGGAAAACTTTATGAATGCGGGTGGCGAATCCTTCACCTTTATTCCGTGTATGAATACTCAGCCTGCTTGGGTAAAGGTGGTAAAAGAACTTACATCCAATTAAATCGCTCTGAATGTACCTGTACGTAAAAGCGCTGCACATCATATTTATCGTCACCTGGTTCAGCGGTATGTTCTATATCGTGCGGTTATTTATTTACAATACAGAAGCCAATGAACAGCAGGAACCTGCCAAAAGTATCCTGCAGCAGCAGTTCACTATTATGATAAAAAGACTATGGCTTGGCATTACCTGGCCGTCTGCCGTACTTACGCTTATTTTTGGCCCATGGATGTGGTACCTATTTAGCAGAGGACACCTAACAGATTGGTTATCAATTAAGTTATGTTTTGTAATTGGACTATACCTTTATCACTTTTCTTTGCATAAACTATACAAGGAACAAGCGAAAGGAACCTTCAGATTTACATCCACTCAACTGAGAATATGGAATGAAGTTGCCACAATATTCCTCATTGCAATAGTAATGTTGGCGGTGGTAAAACAAGGGATGAGTTTTGTATGGGGCCTGTCCGGGCTTATACTCTTAATGATCATATTAATGAGTGCCATAAAAATTTACAAGCTCTTGAGAAGTAAGGCCTGATCATCAAGCGATTAACACACAGTTAATAAATAAATAATTACAAAATCAGTTATCTGTGTATTTTCTTCCACACATTTTTGCAGGCAACGTAGTTTACTAACTTATGCACACAAATTACATATTAAATTAGTCTATAGGTTATAATATTATTTAAGATTACAACTGATTGATTATCAATTGCAGGTTTCTTAAAATTGGTGTAAAAGCCTAATAAAACTGAAATAAGAATACAATTATAACCTGCTTATTAATTATTTGCTCGGTTTTTGCATATATCAAGGCAAATAGATGAACCATGTACCCTTTTAAGATCAAAAAACTGGAAGAAGGTGGATATAGATTTGAACTTGGCCCTATCAAAATGCTTGTAGATGATTTTACGGTAAACGGAGAGCAACATATTCTTACGCATCCTAACAAGGCAATAGCTTATTTTAATACAGGCGATAATATTTACGGCATCTCCAATGAAAAAATGCACTTTGATACGGTAGAAGCATTTTATGAATCCATCAAAAATCAATACCTGACCTTTGGAAACTCAGGATCGAGGAACAATAATAATGGATCATACAGGCAAACTGCCTGATAGTATTAGTTAGACGTTCTTGGTGTATTAGGTGTACGGAAACGATGTACACTGTTCTTTATGAATGAGAAGAAAGTATAATCATTCATACCCCTCAGGCTCTCATAGCTTGGCCTGAATCTTCTCATATAATTGTGCAGGCTATCCCCTTTTAGGCCGGTGAACTTAGTAACAAGGGCTTCATTAAATGTCCTGTCCACATATTTCTCCTTTTCCCTTGCATTAAAATCTTCCTGGAACTGCCATATTTCTCGGTTCTTACCACTCATCGCTGAGAATGGAGACGCTATCTTATCCATTACAGACATAGTAGGCACATCCAGTTCATGCTTGTATAACTCATAGAAACGTATACTGTCCTTTTTGTAGTCATACCGGGTAGTTTGTACCAAGTAATCTTCCGGTTTAGCCACATTTTTCTTAATGATTATCCTGAAATACGGGGGTACGGTACCCTTGGGTATGCGCACACGGGCAGTTGTGAAGCCGGCTTTCTTAAACTCCAGCAACTGGTCGCTTTTTGCAGTGATCTCGAAAGCACCCTTATTACCGGTAGTTATACTTTGACCCGTATGGATATTATCGATCACAACACCCGATACCGGTAACTTATCTTCCATATCCAGAACTTCGCCCTGTATTAGTTGGGCAAAAACGGATGTGCAACTTATGCACAGTATAAAAAGTAGCGATAATGCTCTTAAAGGCATGATGCTGCTAAATTACAGTTTAACTCAATTCGCATGATGGTTATTTTTGTTAAAATACACAAATTGTGGAGTGTATATTTGCAGCGGTTACTTGTCTTTGACCATTTCACTTTACAATATTAATATTAAATGTACTCGATAATAAGAAAGATACTGTTCAGGATAGATGCTGAGCAGGTACACCATTGGGTTATGGAGCGCCTCACATTTGCTTACTCTATACCATTACTAAGGAGTCTTATGAAGACTTTTTTTGTGAAAAAAGACGACAAACTGGAGCGCACACTTTGGGGAATAAAATTTCCTAACCCGGTTGGGCTGGCTGCAGGTTTTGATAAGGATGCAAAGTTCACAGACCCGCTTGCATGCCTTGGGTTTGGCTTTATAGAAATAGGCACACTAACACCTAGAGCACAATCGGGCAATCCTAAACCCCGCCTCTTCCGCCTGCCTGCCGACAAGGCACTGATCAACAGAATGGGCTTTAATAATGGGGGGGCTAACAAGGCCGTACTACGCCTGGCCAACCGTAAGGAACGCATAATAATAGGTGGCAACATAGGCAAGAATAAAGACACCCTTAATGAGCAAGCGGGAGATGATTATGAGGAAGCTTTCCGCGAACTGCATGGTGTGGTGGATTATTTTGTAGTTAATGTAAGCAGCCCTAATACACCCGGGCTAAGGGCTCTGCAGGACAAAGAGCCGCTTATGGAACTGCTGAACAGGCTGCAGGCCATTAATAAACAACAGCGCAAACCAAAACCCATACTGCTTAAGATAGCACCGGACCTTACCGATGAGCAACTGGATGATATTATAGAGATCATAAGAACAACAAAGCTGGACGGAATAGTAGCCACCAATACAACCATAAGCAGAGAAGGATTAGCAACCCCTGCTACACAGGTAGCCGAGATAGGTGCAGGTGGACTGAGCGGACTACCGGTAAAAGGCAAATCGACCCATGTGGTAAAGTATATACACCGCAAGAGCAACGGCGAGATACCGATAATTGCCTCAGGCGGAATATTTACCGCAGAGGATGCCATAGAAAAGCTGAATGCCGGAGCATCGCTGGTTCAGGTTTATACAGGATTTATCTACGAGGGCCCGGGTATTGCTAAAAAGATATGCACAGGCTTACTTGCAAAGAGTTAATACTATTGAAAATCAACGATACAGGCATAAATTGGCATTTTATTTGGCATTCTTCCCTTACATTTACCATTCATTAATCGCAAATATGAAAAAAATATTCACTACCCTGGCGTTGGCACTGACCGTGGTTTCAGTACAGGCCCAATACAGTAATACCAAGATGAAAATAGGCCAGAAAGCGCCTGAGCTTGCATACCCAAGCCCTGATGGAAAGGTGTATAAACTGTCTGAGATCAATAAAGGACGCTATGTACTTGTTGACTTCTGGGCGTCGTGGTGCGGACCATGCCGCAGGGCCAATCCAAACCTGGTGCTGCTGTATAAGGAATACAATGCTAAAAAAATGAAGAACGCACCAAGTGGCTTTACTGTATTGAGCGTATCGCTGGACAAAGAGAAAGGTGCATGGGTAAATGCTATACAGCAAGACGGACTGCTTTGGCCATACCACATCAGCGACCTCGGCTTCTGGGGTTCTAAGGCTGCTGCCGATTATGGCGTTCAGTTCATACCTCAGGCTTTCCTGGTAGATCCAAAGGGCAATATTATAGGTAAGTATAATACAGCAGAAGAGGCAGAACCGGATATGAGGAAACTGATAGTGCAATAGGCTGTTATTTTGCAGATTGTATTATTTCCATTACCTTTGCATCCTTCTTAATCCGGCATGGCCATATCCATGCATTAAAAAACAAACAAAATGAAAAAAGGACTTCACCCGGAAGCTTACCGTCTTGTAGTATTCAAAGACACTTCTAACGAAACAACTTTCCTTACCCGTTCTGCTGCTCCAAGCAAAGAAACTATAGTATGGGAAGATGGCAATGAGTACCCTATTGTAAAGGTCGAAATTTCAAACACTTCGCATCCTTTCTATACCGGTAAATCAATGTTCGTGGATACTGCAGGCCGTATCGAAAAATTCAAAAAGCGTTACGAAAAGAAAGCTTAATTGCTTCCTGTATCATAAAATACCATATAAAAAACGCAAAACCCATGGTTTTGCGTTTTTTACGTTCATACACACCACTCAGCCATATTTTTTTACTTTTGAGCCGTGATTGCAACTTATTCATCTGAATAACATCAATAAATGAATTACATCCTATTTGACGATACCTGCAGGCCGGCCCTACTGCCATTCACCCACACCCGGCCCGTAGCAGATATAAGATGCGGCATACTTACCATGCGGGAAAGATGGGAGCATTACCTGCAAACAAATACAGGATCACTTACAGAGCCCTACCTGCAACAGGTATATCCGGCAAATGCAGGCAATGAAAACCTGTACATAAACGGGGCTGTATTTGCTAATGCGGAACTGAACAATAAAATAAAGACCCTAAAGCCCGGGCAAAAACTGGTAAAAAATGACCTGGTACTTGCTGCTGCTATTGGCGGTGATACCGATATTGCAGGGCTGCATAAGAGCATTACTACCCTATCGCCAATAGCATATGAAGGAGAGGTATACGCACTGCGGAATATATGGGATATCTTCTCGCTGAATGAGCGTGCTATCAAGGACGATTTTACAATACTTACCAACGGCAAGACCGGCGCTGCTATCCCCGAAAACATAACCGTAACAGGTAAGGAACAGTTGTTTATAGAGGAAGGAGCAAAAATATATGCCGGTTGCATCATCAATGCGGCCACCGGCCCTGTGTACATTGGCAAGGATGCAGAGATACTGGAAGGAACAATGATAAGAGGCCCGCTGGCTGCATGCGAACATGCGGTAATAAAAATGGGTGCAAAAATATACGGAGCCACTACCATAGGTCCCGGCTGCAAAGTAGGCGGAGAAATAAACAATGCTGTATTCTTTGCCAACAGCAATAAAGCACACGACGGCTACCTGGGCAATGCCGTAATAGGCGAATGGTGTAACCTGGGTGCCGATACCAACTGCTCTAACCTGAAGAATAACTATGACGAGGTGAAAATATGGAGCGAGGCGGAAAACAAACTAATACCAACCGGCCTCATATTCTGTGGTCTGTTGATGGGCGACCATTCAAAATGCGGCATCAATACCATGTTCAATACCGGCACAGTGGCAGGCGTTTCGTGCAACATATTTGGCAGTGGTTTTCCGGCAAAGCATATCCCCTCTTTCTCTTGGGGAGGCAGTGATAATACCACTACTTATGAATTTGAACGCGCTATGGAGACGGCTAACAGGGTAATGGGCAGAAGGAACAAAAAACTGAGCGTGGAAGAAACCGAAATGTACCGGTATATATTTGCACATAGCCAGCAATAAACAAACAAATAATACATCATAAAAATACACACATAAAATGCGTAACAAAATAGTAGCAGGTAACTGGAAAATGAACCTGGACCTGAAAGAGGGAGCCGAACTGATCAACGAGATATTTAAAGGACTACCAGTACTGAGTGAAAGTAATAAAGTGGTGATAGCCCCGCCCTACCTGCACATAACGCAGGCAGGAGAGCAATTGATGGGGATGATAGATGTGCACCTGGGTGCGCAAAACTGCCATAGCGAGACATCAGGAGCCTATACAGGAGAAGTATCTGCAGCTATGCTGAAGAGTGCCGAGGTAGAATATGTGATCATTGGTCACTCTGAAAGAAGAGAATATTTTAAAGAAGACGATGCCACCCTGGCAAAAAAAGTAAACCAGGTGCTTGGTAACGGCATGAAGGTGATCTTCTGCTGCGGTGAGCCGCTGGAGGTACGTGATGCCAACGATCAGAACACCTATGTGGAAGCACAGATCATCGCAGGATTGTTTCATCTGGCAAAGGAGCAGATGAAGGATGTTGTTGTAGCTTATGAACCAATATGGGCAATAGGCACAGGACGTACCGCTACCACACAGCAGGCTCAGGATATGCACGCGCACATACGCAGCGTGCTGGCCGGCAAATATGGTTCAGATATAGCTAACGATACATCTATACTATACGGTGGCAGCTGCAAACCATCTAATGCACCTGAGCTTTTTGCCTGCCCAGACGTGGACGGCGGATTGATAGGCGGAGCTGCACTGAAAGCGGCAGACTTCCTGGGTATCATAGAAGCTATGGCAGCAGAATAAAAAAGTGCCCGGAAATTTTGAAGGAACGAAAAAGGTACTTATCTTTGCACTCCCAAAACGAACCGCCTGAAGTATTAAGCGGTCAGTTTCTAAGGATGGCGCGTTGGTCAATCGGCTAAGACGCCTCCCTTTCACGGAGGAATGACGGGTTCGACTCCCGTACGTGCTACAGAAGAGGGAACATGCAATTCAAATTGCAGTTCCCTCTTTTCTTTTCCCCCTGAAACCGTTGCCAGTCCTGCAAAGTAGCTGAATGCTTCATTTACTTTTGGGGTTCGACACTGGTCTTTTTTTCGATTGTAGTATATCCCTTCTGGAAAAACGAGATATTGAAGTTCCTGTCTGTCTGCGTAATCGGCGGAAGCCCATTCTGGAGCGAGTTTCGAGGTCGCTCTAAAGGCCGTGTCTATGTACAAATCAAGGTTCGACACCTTATTTCCTAATTTTGCTCTTTGCTTTTCAATTTCCCTCCTTTCCTCAAGAAATTTTGCCTTGAATTTATCGAACATATCCTTGGTTATCTCCTCCAATACATACCTCTCTTCAAGCCTTTCCAACTTCTTGTCTACTTCGGATAACTGCTTTTCGATGTTCTGAATATTCTCTTCTTTCTGCTCATTCAGCTTGTTGTACTCGGCAATCATCTGCTCCTTTATGAGGTACTGCATCGCCTCGTCAAATTCAAGGGTGTATGCTGACAATGTATGAGCAAATCGTTTATGAAGGGTATCAGCCCTCATATTGCAGTTGCAACCCTTGGTGTTGCATTTGTAATAGTACTTCTGATTCTTGTAAGCTTTATATGCCCTTAAAAACTGCCCGCACTCGTCACACTTGTAAAACCGTTTAAGCGGTATGTCGTCATTTTCCGGGTTGGTGCGATAACCTTGCTTGTTTTCAGATAGAACGTCATTCGCTTCAAGGAATAGCTCTTTAGAAATC
>CAYZKL010000052.1:25577-26198 GCA_964478855.1 uncultured Flavipsychrobacter sp. | reverse complement strand
GTATAAAGGGCTTATCGAAGATTTTGCGGTAACAGGCACACTGACTACCAACCTCGGCAACATCACCACAGATATAAAAATGAAGATACCCGGATTTGACGGCAACACCGCTGTATATTCCGGAACCCTGGGAACGGAAGATGTGCAACTCGGCAAATTTTTAAGACAACCACTACTCGGCGCCATTACACTGCAGGAAAAAATATCCGGCAGGTCCTTTCACCCTGACCATATACAACTGGATATTGATGGCAACATCAAAGCGTTGGGCTTCAAGGGCTACACCTATCACAATATCAGCACAAAAGGAACGCTTGCAAAGAAACAGTTTGACGGCAACTTGCTGGTAGATGATCCTAACCTCGCCCTGATATTTGATGGCGGCATTAACTACAGTGATAAGAACATAAAGATCAATGCTACGGCCCACCTGATGGGCTGCGACCTTCATGCGCTGCAACTTGTTGCAGACACCATTACCGCCTCTGCCGACTTTGACCTCAACTGCACCGGCAGCAACATCGACAACTTCTCAGGCTATGCTAAACTGTATAACATTGACCTGAAAAGAAACAGGCACCGCCTCGCTATCGACTCAGTATATGTTAACTCAACCGGAGA
>CAYZKL010000052.1:22417-25517 GCA_964478855.1 uncultured Flavipsychrobacter sp. | reverse complement strand
CCGATATCAGCACAATATTATTTGTCCCGCTACATCCCTAACTACATTAAAGCGCCCGACACCACAGCTCCTGACCAGGACTTCACATTCACTATCCGCACCATCACCATCGACAGTCTGCTGGGTGTTACTGTACCCATCATGCGCGGGTTCGATTCATCACTCATCTCCGGCTCGCTCAACACTACTGCCAAAAAACTTACCCTGAATGCCAACGTGCCTTATGGCAGCATTGGGAATGTACACATGAGCAAAATAGCGGTTCACGGAGAAGGGGACCTGAATGCAATAGCCCTAAGTACAACGGTCAACAATGTATCTATAGGCGATAGTTTTCTTAATGGTTCTTTGAGTGTTACCGCTACCGTTGGTAATGATTCCGTCGCCTTCGCAATTGCCACCACTACACCCGATATCAGCAGCGCTATTACATTGAACGGCCAGGTGATAGCACGCAGAGATTCCTTGTTCCTCACCATACTGCCATCACAGTTCTACATGAATGATGTGAAGTGGAATATAGCAGGTGGCAGCAAAATAGAGTACAGCGACAAATACCTAAATGTACAAGGTGTATCCCTGAGTTCGGGTCTGCAAAAAATATCGGCTTCCAGCGAAC
Organism: uncultured Flavipsychrobacter sp.; assembly: GCA_964478855.1. Classification (GTDB taxonomy): domain Bacteria; phylum Bacteroidota; class Bacteroidia; order Chitinophagales; family Chitinophagaceae; genus Nemorincola. The sequence continues at coordinate 24,898 of CAYZKL010000052.1, read as the reverse complement.
TGCAGAACAATGATAAATCACTCGTCATTACTACAGAGAACCTCGACATCGGCCAGTTGGGTTCATGGGCAGGGCTCGCCGCATACCAGCCGGATGGGCGTATCAATGGTACTATCAGGATCGATAAAATATTCAAAGAGTTGTACATCGCCGCAAACCTTAAGGCAACAGGTGTGCTGCTGGGAACAGATACCATCGGCACGGTCAACATCATAGGCTCATACGACGGTACAAAAAAACTCGCAAGCCTCGATCCGCAGCCCGGTATATACAGGGACAACGCATCCATAGTTCTTTCCGGCAATGTATCGCTGGATAGCAATACCCACCAGAAGCTCAATGGCACCCTGCAATGCAACGATGCGCCTGTAGCATGGGCATCCCCATTCCTCACAGGGCTCATGAGCAACCTTTCCGGTACGCTGAACGGAAGTGTGGGATTTGACGGCAAATCCACAGACCCCATACTTGAAGGTACCGTGGCTTTGAAGAACGCAAAACTACGCCTCGACTACCTGGGCTGTAACTACTCTATACCATCCGCTAAAGTGCAGATCAACAATAAGCGCATAGAACTCGGGTCCGTACAAATATTTGACGACTACAAGAACTTCGCTACCCTTACCGGCTACTTCAGGCATAACCTGTTCAAAAGCATGCGTATGCGCCTGAATGTAACCTCCGACAAGATCGAAGTACTGAACCTTACCAGCAATGATAATGACCTGTTCTACGGCAACGTCATTGCCAGTATGGATTCATTTACTATCAGGGGACCATTCAATGATATCAGGCTGAACATGTATAATGCAGCGCCTGCCGCAAAATCACGTATCTACATCCCTATTTCATCCGATGCCTCGGCCAGCGCATACAACTACATCACTTTCAAGACCTATGGTAAGGAACAAGGTCCTGCGGTAAGAAAGAACAAAGACAAGATCAGCATCAGCATAGATGCCAATATGAACCAGCTTGCGGAAATGCACATAGTGATGGACCCTGCCGCCGGCGATGAAATAATGGGCAAGGGCGATGGCCGGGTACTGCTGGATATACCATCGAGCAACGACATCCGTATGACCGGGCTGTACAGGATCGCCAGCGGTACTTATACCTACACGTTCAAAGAGCTCTTCATTCGCCAGTTCAAACTGGAAGCGGGCAGCACCATCAGCTTCAACGGCCCGTTCTCTGAGACCACGCTCGATGTAGATGCCATATACCCCGTAAAAGCAAAACTGGCCGACCTGCTTAATGAATCAGAGAAAATGTCCCTGCAGGAAACAGAGCGTAAAGAAACACAGACACCACAGTGGGTGGATATATTGCTGCACATGAATGGGTCGCTGTACAACCCTGTTCTTACCTTCGACCTCGACCTGGAAGACAAGCACCTGCAAAGTACTGTGGCTTATCGCAAGCTTACGCTCATGAACTATGACGACAGGCAGAAGACCGAACAGGTAGGTTCACTCTTGCTTATTGGTAGCTTCATCCCTCCCGATGGTATTGGCGGCACAGCTGTGGCTTCAGGCGCTATCAACAACCTTAGCCAGGTCATATCCAGCAGTGCATCTACCGGCCTTACCAAGGCCATCAATAAGATCACCGGCAATAAGCAACTGAATGTGGATGTACGCTACACCAACTACAATTATACCGACCAGGGCTTTGGTGCCAACAGGAACCAGGTAAAAGGCGGTGTCAACAAGAACTACTTCAATGACAGGCTCACGGTAGAAGTAGGTAGCACTGTGGACTGGGGCAAACCGGCTAGCACCAGCACCACTTCAGCATTCAACCTTACGGGCGACTTCCGTGTACAGTACCTTATCTCTCCGTCCAGCGGCCTGCGGCTCAACTGCTTCCGTACCAGCGATTATGATGTGACCCTTGACAAAGACATACAGCGTGGTGGTGTGGGTATCAGCTGGAGAAAATCATTCGATAACATTGGCGACTTCTTCAAGAGCAACCGGGCCATACAGATAGAGAAAGAAAGAGAATTGCAAAAAATGCGTGATACCGAGCAGCGCGACACTACAGGCAAAAGGATCATCAACAAAGGCACACAATAACACACCCACATGACCAATAAAACAGGAAAAATATACCTTATACCCATCCCTATTGCCGAAGGTGCGTTACAGACCCTGGCGCCTGAAATAGCTACCCATACTGCTCACCTCACTTATTACTTTGCAGAGAATGTACGTACTGCCCGCAGGTTCCTGCGTTCAGTGCATGCCACCCTGGTCATAGAGCAACTGAACTTTTCCGAGATCGATAAACATACAGGCCCCGACACAAGCCTTTTTCGTAAATGGCTGAAAGAAGGGCATGACATAGGTATCATGAGTGAAGCCGGCTGTCCAGGCATTGCGGATCCGGGTGCTGAGCTTGTCGCCATAGCGCAGGATATGGGCGCACACATCGTTCCGCTCACTGGCCCCAACTCACTGATACTGGCGTTAATGG
>CAYZKL010000052.1:19240-22407 GCA_964478855.1 uncultured Flavipsychrobacter sp. | reverse complement strand
AACCCCTTACCGCAACGACCTGCTGCTGGCCGATCTGCTGAAACACCTGCAGCCACGTACACGCCTGTGCATTGCACAGAATATAACTGCCGAGAATGCGTTCATCAAAACAAAGACCGTAGCAGAATGGAGTAAGCAGGTTCCGCTGATGGGCAAGTCGCCTGCGGTTTTTTTGATGTTGGGTTAGTTTATTTCACGCTCCTGCCCTTCCACGTATAGTTACCAAAGAAGCCCAGGAACCCTGCTGAGATAATGTAAAGGATATGCACCGGCTGCAACACCGCAAAATACTTCAGTACCCATCTGTTGTCGAAGAACTTAGCTACGGGCAGCAGGAACAGGTATTCGGCAATGGTCTTTATAGCCAGCATACCCGCCGCCAACAGCCACAATACCGGCATAAAGAAACCACCTACCAGAATTACGGCAAATGACAGGTTGAACATATACACCAGCAGCAATACCGCTGTCAGCTTTTTATCATTATACTTTCCCGACTTTGATGCCCAGCGTATCCGCTGCCTGATGAAGCTGCGCCAGTCCGGCTGTGGCTGTGCGCGTACCACTGCATACGGCGACCTCAGGTACCCTATCCTCCCGGGAAAAGCCTGCACCATCTTCATCATCAGCAGGTAGTCGTCGCCCGATGCCAGGTGCGTGATACCTTCATACCCGCCCACATCTTCATAGGCCGCCTTGGTAAATGCCAGGTTGGCGCCATTACTCATATTGCCCAGTTTTAGCTGGTGTGCAGCAGCAGTTATACCCTGCATACTCATAAAGTCTATCGATTGGAACTGTTGCACCATATCATGGTTGCTCTCCAGCAGCACCGGTGCCACTATCATCACCGGCGCATCCCGCTCATACAGTGCTGCTATATGCATCAGCCACGAGTTAGGCACTACGCAGTCTGCATCGGTAGTAACGATCAGGTTGCCCTTGCTCTCCTTTATCCCCGCAGCCAGTGCCGCTTTCTTATAGGCATTCAGTTTACTGTCGGGTGCTACATGGTCTGCCAGGCTCACGTAGCGCACATTTTCATCCGCATATTCATGCACCACCGCCGCTGTACCATCATCCGAGTGGTCATCCACTACTATCACCTCATACAGGCCCAGCGGGTATTTCTGTGCCAGCACAGAGTCTATACATGCACCTATGTTTGCAGCCTCGTTTCTTGCGGGTATGATGACCGATATGAATGTACCGGGTTTGTATTCGGCAGGCAGCACAAAGTGCTGTTGCTGTTGCCACCCTCTCGCGTATGCCGCCATCAGCAGCACATACAGCAGCGTCAGCAGGCACCCGGCAGCAATAGCTATCGTTACAACAGGCATTCAGCTATTTCATTTGCGTTTTCATGATCAAATATCTTATGCCCTTTCTGCAGCACCACTACCCTTACTGTTTCCAGCCCTGTCTTAAACTGCTCTGCCAGTGCCGGTGGCATTACCCGGTCATATACGCCCATAAATATAGTTACCGGCACCCGGTATTTTTTTATTGCCGCCTTTATTTTTGCCGGCGATGGTATCAGCCTGCTCATAGCGGGCCACACCCGCAGCAGGTGCTCCCTGCTCCTGGCCGACTGCAGATAATACATGGCAAATTTGTGCTGCGATGCGTCTACCAGCTTCTTCTTTTTCAGCCAGTCCGCTATCTTTAGATAGGTATCCGGCTTGTTCATTACTCGTTTGAACAGTGCCTGTCCTATATAAGTACGGGTAAAGAAGTAATAATAGTTATTAATGGTCAGCCCGTCTGTGGCTACCAGTGCCACCTTATCTACCTGGGCGGGCAGCAGTGTTATTATGTTCATGCACACCCTGCCCCCCATGCTATACCCCAGTAGCGACACCTTATCCACTTTATACTCCTGCATCAGTGCTGCCACCATGGCCTCCAGGTCTTTTGCAGTTAGTCGGGATGCAGTGTTCCATTCACTCTTGCCATGGTGCGGCAGATCGAACGACAATACTGTATAACCAGCCGAAAGATGCGGACGCAGCGGATCATAGATATGGGCATTATTGTCAAAACCATGAAAAGCAAGCAATAGCCGACTGCCACTACCCCACTTCAGATAGTGCATTTGTTCCTTACCCACACTTACATAGCCCGACTCGCTGCTCATTGCTGTAAAGGTCTGAATTTAGCGCATAATATTCACTCCTCCTTGCAAATACTTGCATACTATTGAGTTATACGCATTGCCCCACTCCCTCGTTTGCAACGAGTATGCAACGGCACCGCGTTTGCAACGCCGTTGACACACTGGCGAAAGTATAAAATTACTGCATGATCGCTATTCTTCTACATTGGTCATTTTAGCCATAAGAAAGAATGCCCCTTTTACAACAACTTTCGTTCCTTTAGGCAGTTCATTCAGCGATTTTATTTCTGTGTACCCCACATCAGATGCGCCTTTGATCACCTGCATCCGTTTAAAAATAGTTTCATTCCCTGGCTCGCTTCCTTTCGCACGCTCAGTCGCATTCTCAGTTGTTTTATTAATAAGGATGAATATGTAGTCTTTGCCATCATTTGTTACGATCGCATCGTCCGGTACTGCCGGGTACACACTTTCACCCAAACTTATCCTTGCCGTTACACTCATACCCTCTATTAGTCCGGTTTTATTGTTGATTACATGGGCGTGAATAGGTATTGCTTTGCTCTCATTTGCAAAAGCGGTACCGATGGAATAAATGGTTGCATCATATTCATTGCCTGGATTGTTGGTAAGTGTAAAGTGGATCGTTTGTCCCGGTGCAACTTTCGGTAAGTCTTTTTCATATACAAACAGGTCCAGGTGCAGCTCGGAATTGTTGATGATCTGGGCAATAGGCTTGCTTGCGTCAACACTGGAGCCTATCTGTGCAGATACTTCTGATATGGTACCGCTGATAGGTGCTGTAATAGTAAGTATAGATGAGATGTTCTGGGAATGAGAAACACCCAGGGCCGCCAGATGGTTTTGCAATGCTGCCTGCTGTGCTTTCAGGCTATTTATTTCTGATTCAATTTTTTGCAGGTTTTTCAAAGGTGCTGCATTACCATCCACAAGTTCTTTTTGCCTTTTCTGTTCTTGTTCTGCATACTTCAGCTGTCCGTTTATAGAGATCATTTGCTGTTGAATGCCCGATAATTCTGTATTGACTATA
>CAYZKL010000052.1:0-19230 GCA_964478855.1 uncultured Flavipsychrobacter sp. | reverse complement strand
ATAGTTCCGATAACCTGCCCTTTACGAACAGCGTTACCCGGCTGCACATTCAAAGTACGCAGCACCCCACCGATAAGCGAGGTTACCAGTGCTTTATTCTGATTCGGTACGGCAAGCGTCCCATTTACACTGATCGAAGTAGTGAGGTTTTTCATCTCTATAGACCCCATCATGATACCTGCCACCTTCATTTGCTCCTCAGAAAACGATACTATTGTGGTTGCTTGCTTATGCTCATCCGCATTGGTAGTTGCTACTGTAGGTTCTGTTTTATTGCCACATGCTGTAAATAGTGCCAAAGCCATGCCCGGCAATATTGTTTTATATAGTTTCATCTTAGCGATTTAAAAAGTAATTAAGTTGAATGACGTTCTGGTTGTATTGGTTTAAAGCATCGAGATAGTTCCTGCGTATCTCAAGTGCCTGGTTCAGGTACTGTGACAGCTCTGCAAAGCTTATTTCACCACCACGGTATGAGAGGTTTGCGGATTTTATGATGGCTGAGGCCTGAGCTAAACCCTTAGCCTCATAATATTGCAATAACCGGCTGCTTTTATCCAATGTCTGCAATGCTTGTTTTACCTGTGCATCAAGATTTTGCTGTTCATACTCTAGGAGCGTTTGCCGGTAGTCGCGTTCCAGGTGGGCAGCTTTGATCTTGTTCTTAAAATTGGCCGCACCAAACAATGGTACCCCTACCGTAAATGAAAAACCGGAATAAGGATTATTCAGTCCATAGAGCCGCTGAGAGAAAAAACGCCCGGAAAAATCAGGGTATGAATTGAATTTCGCCATCCTGATGTCTGCCTCAGCAAGGGTTATCGCCTGGCGCTGTGCCAGTAACAACGGATGGTCGCCCCCTGTGCCGATTTCTAGATCAGGAACCAATTTACCCAACGGGCCATTGCCGGGTAAGTAAAGCGTATCTGTATTTAATAGCGCTGTAAGTCCTATCTGTTGTGCCTCAATATCATTCTGAATGGCTTTATACTGAATGTTCATTTCATCACTTTTTGCAATGGCGGCAATGCTGTCCAGCCCGGCACTTTCCCCGGCTTTTACCCTTAGCCTGGCTATATTAGCAGACTCCCGATAAATACTGTCAAGTTCCTGCCACAACATTTGCTTGCTTTGAAAATACCAAAGCGTGTAAAAGGATACCTGTACATTTTTTTTGAGCTCCAGAGCTTTCACCTGCTTTGAATATTCAAGTGTCTTCACCTGCTGTTGCAGCATGTTTCGCTGTGCTGTATACATCCCGGGCCATGTAAGGGTTTGAGATATACCGGCCTTTAAAATTCCCCTGTTGTCTGAGGGACGTAGATCTTCATTCTCAATAAAGAAACCGGTTTTAGGAATTTCAAGGTAGCTTGCTTTCAGCGCTTTGGAGCGGGAAAGTGCAATGTCGCTGCTCCTTAGCTGTAGATTATTGCGTAAGGCGATGTCATAAGCAGTATCAAAAGAGATGCGTACCTGGGTAGTTCTTATAACCGTCTGCGCATTGGCAGATGAGGAGCAAAGACCGAAAGCTATGATTGCTGCAACTGTTAACACCTTGCCTGTGGGTTTCGTGCGTCTGTTGAATAAAAGATATAATAACGGCAGCACTATGAGTGTGAGAATAGTTGCGGTCACTAATCCGCCTATAACAACTGTAGCCAGGGGCTTCTGCACCTCGGCTCCTGCACCGGTAGAAATAGCCATAGGCAAAAATCCCAGGGATGCGACCATTGCTGTCATAAGCACGGGGCGCAGCCTTATACGTGTACCAGTAAACACCCTTTCTGTCAGATCATCCATTCCATCCTTTGCCAACTGGTTGAATGTACCTATCAATACGATGCCGTTGAGCACCGCTACACCAAATAATGCAATAAACCCTACGCCGGCAGATATAGAGAAAGGCATACCCCGCAATAAAAGTGCGAATACACCTCCTATGGCAGACATGGGGATCGCGGTAAATATCAACGTGGCCTGCTTCATGGAATTGAAGGTGAAATATAACAATGCAAAGATCAGAAGCAAAGCCACTGGAACAGCTATCATCAGGCGGTCAGACGCTCTTTGCAAATTTTCAAAAGCGCCTCCGTAAGTGTAATAATAGCCCGTCGGTAATTTTACTTTACTATTCAGTTTTTTCTGAACGTCCTCTACCGCACTACGCACATCGCGCCCCGTGACGTTAAAGCTGATTACTATTCTTCGCCTGCCGCCTTCCCTGCTTATTTGAGTAGGTCCCGTTTCGTATGCAACAGTAGCTACCTGTGACAGCGGTATCTGGTTACCACCTTTAATAGGGATCAGGAGATCGTTTACATGCTCAATAGTATTGCGGTGCATGCTGTCCAGCCTGACCACTAAGTCAAATTTCCTTTCATTCTCATAGATCACTCCTGATTTGTAGCCTGCAAATCCGGCACTTACCACCTCGTTTACATCAGATATATTCAATCCGTAATTTGCCATTCTTGCCCGGTCATATTTTATGGTGATCTGTGGCAATCCGTTTACACGTTCTACCCTGGGCTGGGTAATTCCCGGAATAGATATAATTGCGGCAGATACAGATTCTGCAAGTGAGTTAAGGGTGTCCATACTTTCTCCGAATATTTTTACCGCCACATCCTGCTTAATGCCGGTCATCAGTTCATTGAACCGCATCTGTATTGGCTGGCTTGGTTCTGCGATCACGCCGGGTATATCCTCCAGTGTTTTTCTGATCTCGTCAGACAGGCCGTAAAAGTCTTTCCCCTTTCTCCATTCGCTTTTGTCTTTTAAAATCACCATTAGGTCAGATGCCTGTGGTGGCATTGGGTCAGTAGCTACATCAGCGCTCCCGGTTTTGCCTACTACCATTTTTACTTCCGGGTACTTCATGATCATTCGTTCTGCCAGCATCACAGTTTCTATGGTTTGCGAGAGCGAGGCACCCTGTGGCAGTACAAATTCTACTGCATAATCACCCTCTTCCAGTTGCGGCATGAACTCTCCACCCAAACGGTTGAAGATCAGCACAGATATTATTAGTAAAGCAAAAGCAGCTGAGATGATAGGAATTTTGAACCGTATAGCTGTTTTGAGAACAGGCTCATACTTTCTTTGCAGGTACAACATCATCTTGTCCGAAAGTGTTGCCTTGTTGCTTGCATTCCGGGAAAGGAATGCGGCAGATATCATAGGAATGTAAGTAAGAGATAAGATAAGCGCACCCAATATGGCAAAACCAACTGTCTGAGCCATTGGCCGGAACATTCTGCCTTCTATTCCTACAAGCGACAGAATAGGGATGTAAACTATAAGAATGATGATCTCCCCGAAAGCAGCACTACTTCTTATTTGTGAAGCAGACTTGTAAACTTCCTGATCCATTTGTTCCTGTGATAGTCTCCCTGATGTATTGCGTAATGCCAGGTGGTGCATCACCGCCTCCACGATGATAACTGCACCATCCACTATGAGCCCGAAATCAATAGCACCTAAGGACATTAGGTTAGCACTTACGCCAAATACATTCATCATGCCCAGCGCAAACAGCAATGACAATGGAATTGCCGATGCTACTATCAGGCCGGCCCTGATATTACCAAGGAATATGACCAGGACAAAAATCACTATTAACGCGCCCTCTATTAAATTTTTCTTTACCGTATTTATGGCCCGGTGAATAAGATTTGTACGGTCTAAGAATGGTTCGATGATCACATCGGCAGGCAGCGATTTTTGTACTAACTGCATTCGTTCTTTTACCCTGCCGGCTACGTCAGCGCTGTTCGCCCCTTTCAGCATCAATACAATACCGCCTACTACTTCTTTCTCTCCGTTATATGTCATGGCGCCGTAACGTGGTGGTGAGCCGAACCTTACCGTCGCTATATCGCGTATCACCAAAGGGATGCCATTTGCCTGCTGCTTTACAAGGGTATTTTCTATATCCTTTATACTGCCCATTAAGCCTACGCCACGTATAAAATAGGCATTGGGCTTTTTTTCGATGTATGCACCTCCTGTATTTTCGTTATTGCGCTCCAGTGCTGCATATACCTCAGGTATTGTAACATTCATTGCCTTTAATCTGTCGGGGCTTAATGCTACCTCGTATTGCTTGGTTATTCCGCCAAACCCGGTAACTTCAGCTACACCTTCAATACCATATAACTGTCTTGATACGATCCAGTCCTGCATAGTGCGCAGGTCCATTGCAGAATACTTTTGCTCACTGCCTTTTTGGGGATGAATTATATATTGATAGATTTCTCCCAGGCCTGTTGTCACCGGGGCTAACTCAGGCCTGCCAATGCCTTTAGGTATGTTTTCCTCAGCTTCTTTTAGCTTCTCAGTTATTAGCTGCCTGGCAAAGTATATATTGGTTGATTCTTTAAAAACAACGGTGATCACACTTAGCCCGAACCTGGACATGGACCGCATTTCAGTTATATCCGGTAGGTTCGACATAGATCGCTCAACAGGATAGGTTATGAACTGCTCTACTTCCTGCGCTGCAAGCGTAGGAGCCTTCGTGATGATCTGTACCTGGTTGTTGGTGATATCAGGCAATGCATCAACGGGTAGCTGGGTTAGGGAATATACACCCCATGCTATAAGCATAAGTGTGCAAATACCGATAACCAGCTTGTTTTTAATTGAAAAAAGAATGATTTTATCTAACATTAAAAAATGTTTTTAGATAGTTGAGAATAGCTCATTGCAAGAGTAATTATTGCCAAAAGAATTACAGGCATGCAGATAGCCAATATGGAATATGTAATTACCGTAACACTAATGTGCGGCGTAGGATGATTAAATAAACAGGTGGGCAATTGCGAAACTGCAATGCCGGTAACTAAGCTTATCTAATGACTAAACTAATTGGGGAGGCTGCCAGACCGGGAAAGAAATATCAATTACCTGGCTGATTATCCGGTTGTTGTAAATTTTCTTAAACGTAAACACTGCGCTTTCGGGTATAGTTAACTTATGGTTAGCCAGTGTAAAGCCGGCACAGCAACTGCAGCAACAAAAAGGCGAACAGTTATCATTGCATTCATGCTCTGCCGGATGTTGTTTTTTTGATTGGGTCATGTATGCTTCATTTGATGGAGCAACAGTAACCGAAGCAGCATCCGAACAAGGCACACAGCTTAGTACAAGTACAACTATACTCAATATGAAGGCAAATAACCGCATCTGGGACAAAGGTATGAAGTAAAATTAAATAGTTATGCATTTAATACCGCCGCCCGTAGCAGGGCGGCGGTTCTTTATTTGATACTAAATCTAACGCCAAGGTATAGTTCCCTGCCTCTTGTCGGTCCCCAGACAGATGATAGGTCAAAGTACTTGCCAAACGGGTTGTCCGCACTTATGATCGGGTTGGGCTGCCGGTAATTGGCTATATTCTCACATCCTCCATATATATCCAGTGATTTCCACCTGAATGTTAGCTGCGCATTGAAGGTAATATAAGGTGAGGAGTACAGTGGCCGCTGATAGGGAGCGGGATTGCTGCGCGTATCAGCCAGGTTCATTTTGTCAAACCAGTGAGTGTTTACATCGGCCTGCCATTGGTTGTTCTTTGTTCGGTATGATACTGCAGTCATCGCCCGGTTATGTGCATTGAATGGTAGTTTTACTTTACTGCCATTCTCTATGCGGTACACATCCAGGTAGTTATAGGCAACCCGGGCTTCCAGTTGTTTAAAGAACATAAGCGAAGCTTCAAGCTGCAAACCATTTGACCGGGATGTACCATAAAAATTTCGGATGATCACCTTTGCTGCGTCTGTATTATAGTCGGGGAAGAACTGGTTTGTAAAATGGGTGCTGTAAAAATCGCCGCTTAGTGTTCCCGAAACCTTGTCTGCTGTAAAGCGGTAAGTATAGCTAAGGCCCCAGTTAAATGCGGCCTCAGGTTTTAAGGTCTCTGAAAAAATTACATCCCTCGAACTTACTAACAGGTTGATCTGCTCACTGAATAGTTTTACTTGCCGCCAGCCGGTACCTGCTGATGCCCGGAAGGTATGTTTACTGTTGATCGTATATTTAACCATACTCCGGGGCGTAAAATACCATCCCCATCGCTGGTGATGATCGGCTCTTGCTCCTGCTATCAATACTACCTTATCATCAAGCCAGTGAAAGGTGTTTTCAGCAAACATACCGGGTACACGCAAGCTGGTAAGGTAATTGCCCGCATACGTTCTCTGCAATGTGGTGTCTGTAAAGTGGATGTGTTCATTCACTTCCTGGTAGCGATAGCTTACGCCATATTTCAGCATATGCTTATCTTCCCAGCGCCACTCATGTTGCAGGTTCAGGTAGCCGCTTTGCTGATCTGCTTTATAGCTGGTAGTACCAAACCACGAATCCTGGTTTTGATAAAAGCCTGATAGCGCCAGAACTACTGCATGGTCGTCTGAAAAGCGGTAAGTCGATTTCATGTAAGCCTCAGGTTGTGTATAGCGCACAGACTGCCCGTACACGCTGTTGCTGCCTTCATCCTCGGCAGCTCTGTATCCGGTCTGTCCGCCGGTCCTGTTCTCATTTACTATACGCAGACCTATCTGTGTGGCAAACCCTTTTTGGTTACTGTTGCCATACAACCATTTGTTATACGCCATATAGCGTGTCAGTAGTGGCAGGTCTAGGAACCCGTCATGGTTGCCATCAACTCTGCCTGCCGGCTGCACGGTATGCAGTGCCAGCAAACTATGCCATTTCTTATTCTTGCCTATAGCTCCTGATACATTAGCGTTAACATGCATTTCGCCAAAGCTGTTAATGTAGCCATTCAGAAAAAGGCGGTCAGTTTTGTCAGGCTGACGGCTGACCAGGTTTATTTGCCCGCTGATGCTTTCATAGCCTTGCAATACCGAAGTTGTTCCCTTGGAAACATAGATATTATCCACCACGGTACCGGGATAGGTGCTGATACCGTATGTATAGCTTAGCCCCTGTATCATGGGGAAACCATCAAAAAGTACCTGGTTGTAAACACCTGAAAGCCCTAGTATACGTAGTTCCTGCGCATTGGTGACTACGTTCGTAGTCTGCGGCTGCACCGATGCCTGTGTGCCAAAGCATCCGGCAAGGTCGCAACAAGCTGCCTTGGTAAGCTCCCGTTGATTGATAATTTCGGTCTGGTTTACAGCCAGGCTCGATATATATGCTCCCTTCCTGTCTCTTACCGTTACACCGCTCAGTTCATTTACTGCTTTGCGCAGTACTATGCTCATGTATGTTTTATCACCTGCGTTTATCGTATCAGTAAAGTAACCATCAAAAGACGCAATGAGCCTGCGGTCCGATATGCCATCCGAAGAAAGCTCGAACACACCGTTGTCATTTACAACAGTAGTTTTATCAGTGCCCAGCCAGCTGACCTTGCCTCCCGGCAATATCTCTTTCTCCGTTCCGGCTTGTCCGAAGAGCTTTCCTTTTATCGTTTGTGCTTGCGCTGATAGTGACGAGATGAATAAACATAAAGCTATAAGCGTCCTCATGACTTCACCTTTTTGCGTTTTACTTTATATGGTGTTGAATTTTTATCATCACAACCCGGTGTTGACTCAATTACCTTTTCTATTTGCGGTTGTGTTGTAGCCGAGCTATGATACGAGATAGTGAACAATGAACTCGTTCCAACTATATCCGTAAAGCTTACCTCATCAATGCCATCATGATTCAGCAGCCTTTTTTTAATGGTCGGCATATCATTATTACAGTGAAGATTGCTGACCTTAATTTCAATTTTCTTTACAGTATCCGTAGTGCCGGTTTGTGCTGATGCGGTGCTTACAGACAGTATGGCAAGTATTCCCGCAAATATGCAGGTAAGTATCTTTTTCATTTATCGATTGTTTAGAATTAGGAATAGCTTACATCATTGCGTGTAGCATTACAGGCAATGTGTAGCACGGTGCCGGACTATGCAGCACAGATGTAAAAATTATATTAAGCAGATCTGGGAGGCTGCCAGAATCCGGAAACCGGCTCCTCGGTTATTCCACCCGATAATATACCCCATTGAATGCCAGGGGTGGGAATAGATGATACAGGCAAAAACGATATTACAGGGGGAATTACAATACAAAACGCGCAACAGCCGCATAATTGAAATGGATTACATCCGCTTGCGCATCCGTTGTCCTGGTCATCGTTTGAGTTATCCTGCTCTTCAGTACAGTCATTATTTGTGCAGCAGGTATCTTCTGCAGACGCGGCTACGCACACAGGCTGTACTGACAGGATCAATACCAGCAATGCCAATATGGTGCATAACAGTTTCATCTAAGCAAATATAGTGAATTTCATTTTATAAGCCGCTTCCACGGTACTGCGGGATAGTCTGTGCAATAACACTCCCGTCTGGCGCGAGTCTGTACCCGTTGTTCCAGATGTTCCGCAGGGCATCCCACACTCCCTCGTTTGCAACGAGGATGCCAAGGCTCTGCGTTTGCAACGCATCTGCCATCTAAAACTTATCCACCATCTTTTTTCATAACAAACACCGCTACCGGCAAAGTATACATAGCGTTCTCAACTGCAAATTGTGGGTATCTTCATAAATAGGTTGCTCTTGCGCACCCTACCTTTACGGGTTATCAGAAAAGGAGTTCAGGACAATGCTAAAACCAAAAGTGTCCCAAAAATCAGGGAGTCAAAGTGGGAATTTTTACGAGCAAGTGAGAAAAAGTGTGAACTTTTTTCAGACTAAATCATTGATTATCAATTGCAAGGTGGGAAATTTTATTTTTTGCACACTCTCTTTAAATGAAAGGCTGTAAAGCCCCGCCGTTTGAAGGGAGAGATTAAATATTTATCTCACAATACTACTGCAAACAAAAAGTGCACACTGTGAAAAAGTGTGCACTTTTTTGAAACTAAATTGTTGATTATCAATTGCAAGGTGGGAAATTTTATTTTTTTCACACTGTGATATAGGTACTGCAGGCTCGACACACTAGCATTAGCTAATCAGCTAATTGAACTTGCGTTTGGCTAAGTACATGATCAGCAGCACAGCAAACACCCCGTCAAAGACTAATCCCGTAATTAATACTGGTGTGGTGTATTCGCTGTGGTTGATCTTCAGCAACGCCCCTGAACATGCTGTGATGCACATAAGTATAAAAGAAAGGAGCAGGTACTTCTTTATATTTTTTGCCTGGTTAACGCTTACGTTACTCATAACAAATATTGATTAAATACATTTTGATATCACTACACCACATGAACAATCAACTCGCCCACTTACAACTTACGACTTACGACTCTATCGAACAACTATGATCTTTTGCGACAATACCCTCTGCGTCGTCATCATACGCAGCGAATAAGTTCCCGGCGGCAGTCCTGCCACTGAGAAGGTAAAGGCAGAATAACCCCTGCTTATCGGAGCCTCGGCCATAAACTGTTTTACAGTTCTGCCCTGCATATCCAGCAGGTCTATACTGCCCTTGTCTGCCTCTTCCAGGTAGCACTTCACCACCAGGTCGTTCACGGCAGGGTTCGGGCACACATCCAGCAGTTGCTGGCCGTGGTAATAGTTGTTGAACTGTTGCGGCGTGCTCATCATCACTGCTGAGTCCACTATTATGTTTTCGTCACCCGCCTGGTAGGTGGTAAACAGGAAGAATACGATCATCATTTCGTCGGTCGTATTCTCTCCCGCATTCACGGTCTGCGGCGGGCTGTTGGGGTTCTCGGGGTTAGCAGTGGTATTATCGTAGGTCGCTTCGGCACGCAACCTTGTGAAATTGGGTATCTTCTTTATTTTAGGCAGCATATAGAATCCCTGCCAGTGAAAATCCCACTTCTTTATATTGATGTACCTGTCGGTATCGCCCGCCGGGTGTATGCCATAGCTCTTTATGTTCTTGCCCAGCAGGTGCATATGCGGGAAGATACCCAGCAGCGACAGGTCCCCCAGCGACAGTATCGGCGGAAACTCCTCGGTAAATGTTTGTACTGTGTTTGCCGGTATGGTCAGTGGTGTATTGATGATAGGAACTGTATGGTACAGCAGTGGCTGTATATATACACGCCTTACCGCAGTAGGTGCAAAGAAGAAGTGTATCTCCGTGCTGTCCACCTGTCCCACAGACCCTGCGGGATAGTGTACCTGCACTACTATATCAGCATTGGCTGCTACACGCAGGCCAAAGCCGTTGTGGTAGGTCATTGGCTGGCTGCCCGGCACCCATATACCCACCATTTCAGCGCTGTCCGTTCCCGGGTTACCAAAGCTGGGATAGCCTGGGCCTGCTGTTGCCGCATCTAGCGTGGCACACTTGCCGGTAGTATCTGAGTACACAAGTACATGGTGCACTATAGATGGGTTACCCGGTATGGCCTCAAAGCCTGTTACAAACTTATCGGCAAGCAGGCCGCTGGGTATGGTAAAGCATTGGTACACATCGCCCGTAGCTGCGGTAGATGTGTAGGTTGGTATCTTCACGATCAGGTCGGGCGTGCCCGGTATCTGTCCTGTGTTGGAGTACACGGGTACAGGTGGTGCCAGCGATGGCGTACCCTGCGGTGTTCCCCCATCGGCCCATGCGGCTATGGTGGCTATATCAGCGGCAGATAATATTCGCTCATGCGCCAGGTGTGCATAGTTTGGGTCCGGCGGCCATGGTGGCATTACCTTGTTCTGCACATCATACTTCATAGATGCCGCATACGATACCGCGCTGGCATATGTGGTCAGTGAGAACGGCGCTATACCACCCGTGTGGTGGCACGATGTACAGTTGTTGAATAAGATAGGGGCCACCTTGGTACTCCAGTCCGGCACCTGTGCATACGCACCCTGCTGACCCAGAACAATACCTGCTAACAGAAGTAGTTTTTTAAACATAGCTTAGTTATAAGAATATAAATATAGGATTTTTATTTTAATAATGAATTCACTACAGTTGTTTTCCTGCAGGAGGTCAGGCACTTATTTCGGTTAGCGCGCGCACCAGTGCGTCCAGCTCTGCTGTTGTGGTATATATATTGGGTGTTATCCGGCATCCCTGTACACCGGCGCTGTCTATGGCTACAGTGTATATCCTGTATTTGTCCAGCAGTGTTTTGGCCAGATCGCCCGGCTTTATGCCTTTTACACCTACATTGGCTATCCCGCAAGATCGCTTGGGGTCCGTTGGTGTGTTCAGCACTATATTAGGCAGGCTGCGCACCTTGTCGGTCCAGTAGTTTTGCAGGTAGCGCATACGGGCTTCTTTTCGCTTTGCGCCTATCTTGTTGTAAAAGTCTATGGAGTCTGCTATGGTCAGGTCGGTAGCCGGTGGGTGGGTACCTGTATGGTTCAGGCGGGTTATGTCGTCTTCCTTACGTTCGCCCTCGGCCAGTAGCGGCCATACCTTCTTTATGTTGTCTTTACGCACATACAGCAGGCCGGCGCCTATCGGTACACTCAGCCATTTATGCAGGCTGCTGCCGTAGTAGTCGCAGTGCAGGTCGGGTATCTTAAAGTCTATGTGAGCCAGTGCGTGTGCGCCATCCACCATTACTTCCACATTCAGCTTATGCGCCATGTCACATATCTTACGCACGGGCAATATCTGCCCCGTAATATTGATCATGTGGCACACCATCAGCAGTTTGGTCTTTGGGGTAATTGCTTTTCGGTACAGGTCCACTATCTCCTCATCCGTCTTCGGGTCTATGGGTATAGACACCGTCTTGTTCACTACCCCGTGCCGTTTGGCGACCTGTTTGAACATTTCCAGCATGGCGCCGTAGTCCTGCTCTGCCATTACGGCTTCGTCACCGGGTTTCCAGTTCAGGCCGGCAATGATCATGTCCAGCGATTCGGTAGTATTTCGGGTAATGATGAGTTCGTCGGGAGAGCATCCCGTAAGATCAGCCAGCTTCTTAGCGGCAGCGTTCTTATTGTCGGTCTGCACGGTACGCATATAGTATGCCCCCTGCATGTTCACCTCGCGTATGTGGGCTATATACTTATCCAGTAGTTCCTGTGGTAATATGCAGTAGTATCCGTTCTCCAGGTTGATGTAGTCCGGCTTTAGTTGGTAGCCGCCACGTATGGCAGCCCAGAAGTCTTCGTCCTTGGCTACTGTGGCTTCCGGCATGTGTGCAACGGCATCCACCATTTTGCTTAGTCCGGTATAACTGATCACACTGCTCAGGCCCAGCATAGTGGTGCTCTTTAGAAAAGTACGTTTATCCATCTTATAGTCTTGTAAGAGAATAAATATACTTTTTATTACACAAACCGTATAATTTCAGGAATGGGCTTTATATGTACAGAACTCCACCGTTATAGATGTATGCTGCAACTATCGGTATCATCACCGCAATAACGATGCAGAACACGAACAATACTGTTGGATCTCCGCCTTTATTTCTTCTGTTTCTGTTTTTCATGGCTCTTCTTTTCCATACAGTAAGGAATATGATGCCACCGACTATGATATCTTCACAAATCGAATACCATTAACAAATATTATATAATCACCTATTGATGAAAGACAAAAGGTTAACCCACTTCCACTTCATGCACCTTACCATCATTTATCATTAC
This sequence comes from uncultured Flavipsychrobacter sp., assembly GCA_964478855.1. Taxonomy (GTDB): domain Bacteria; phylum Bacteroidota; class Bacteroidia; order Chitinophagales; family Chitinophagaceae; genus Nemorincola. The sequence continues at coordinate 6,677 of CAYZKL010000052.1, read as the reverse complement.
TATACTATTACCTTGCAGCGTTTCTCCATCCAGTTTTACGGATATGCTCCTGCCGGATATTGACCTGCAACAGATAACAACATGGTAAGTAGATTGTTGATACTTGTAATCAACTATACAATCATCCCAGTCCGTTGGCAGACACGGATTGAACAGTAACTTATCTCCAACTTGTTTGATACCTAAGAATGACTGAAGTATACATTGATACATCCACCCTGCCGATCCGGTATACCACGTCCATCCGCCACGGCCCATGTGTGCCGGCAGCTTATATACATCGGCAGCCATTACATATGGTTCTACGCAGTACTGGGCTACATCATCACTGGTCTTGCCATGGTTGATAGGATTGACCATATCGAGCAACTCCCAGGTACGGGCATTATCCCCCATAGCAGCAAATGCCATTACTGTCCATATTGCGGCATGAGAATACTGACCGCCGTTCTCACGTACACCGGGTACATAACCTTTTATATATCCCGGATCCAGTTTCGACTTATTGAAAGGCGGATCCAGTAGTTGTATCAACCTGTTTTCCTTATCAGCCAGTCGCTCGTATACAGCATTCATCGCCATTGCCGAACGTTCCTTGTACCCTGCCCCGGAGAGTACAGACCAGCTTTGCGATATAGAGTCTATACTACACTCATCATTCGATGCCGACCCCAATGGTGTACCGTCGTCAAAATAGGCCCTGCGGTACCATCTGCCGTCCCATCCGTTATTATTGATGTTGGTCTTCAACTCCTGCGCATGGTCGGTGCATGATCTTGCAAATACCGTATCATTATATGCTCTTGCCGTATCAGTAAAGTGCTGCAACACGTCATAAAGGAAGAACGCCAGCCATATACTCTCCCCTTTACCATGCCGGCCCACTTTATCCATACCATCGTTCCAGTCACCAGATCCTATCAGCGGCAGGTTATGACTGCCAAACTTCAACCCGTTTTGTATGGCCAGCACACAATGCTGGTAAAGCGACCCCGTTTTAGCAGTATGATGGAACATATCATAATAAGACTCTTCTCCGGGATTCAGCGGCCTACCTGTAAGAAAAGGCACTTGCTGATGAAGTATATCATTATCTCCTGTGTACCGTATATACTTTGCAGTCACATATGGCAGCCACAGATAATCATCAGAACAGGTAGTACGTACACCTCTGCCAGCAGGCGGGTGCCACCAGTGCTGCACATCGCCTTCCTCAAACTGCCTGGAAGCGCAAAGTAATATTTGCGCCCTGGCAATCTCAGGCTTTGTGTACATGATCGCTAATACATCCTGTAGCTGATCCCTGAATCCGTACGCTCCTCCCGACTGATAATATCCACTTCGTGCCCATAGCCTGCATGCCATAGATTGATACATCAGCCAGCTGTTGAATAATATGTTCAGTGCCTTATCAGGTGTCTGTACTTGTACCGCCCCAAGGGTTTCATCCCAGTATTGCTTAACTCTATCCAACGTACTGTGTGCAAAATCCACTCCTTTACATTCATGTACCAACCGCTGAGCATCACCGGCATTCATACCGGCACCCAACCTGAATACCACTTCTTTTTCCTGCCCGTCTATCATTTCAAAGGGCACCTGTATGGCAGCACATGCATCGTATCCTGCACCAGCCCGGTTTGAGAACCGTATCCTGCGCATACCATCCGGTGCGGAAAGCGTTCCGTTCCTGCCCGTAAATTCGTTACGGTCACAGGTGTAGGTTCTTCCTTGTGTATCATCCGTATCGAAGAAAGCTACCTTAGCACCAAACTCAGGACTGTAGGCATTCTTGCCATATATAGCACCGGTTGCCGTATCATGCTCAGTCACAATGTGCATCACCGATTTGCCTTTCCTGTCTCCCAAAAGCCATTCCGCGTACCCGGTTATAGATATCTTCCTGCTTCTGCCCGAGTCATTACGTAACCTGAGCATATTGAATTTAACTGCGCGCTCAGTATCTACAAACACACACAACTCTGAATATATTCCATTCTCCTTATGTTTAAATATACTATACCCCTGGTGATGTTCTGTCACATAAGGATACTTTGATGGGACAGGTAAACCTGCCGCACTCCATATATATCCGGTTTCATCATCACGCAGGTATATCTGTTCCCCACCTGTATCACATACAGGATCATTATACCACGGTGTCAGTCTTTGCTCATGGGCATTTTCGATCCAGGTATATGACTGTCCGCACTCCGAAATAACCGTTCCGAAATCCGGATTAGCGATCACGTTTACCCAAGGCGCAGGGGTTCTCCGTTTAGAGTCTGTAATGATTATATAAGACTTACCATCTGCTGCAAATCCGCCTGTTTCATTAAAGAACTCAATATTATCGGGTAATTGTAAAGTAGTACTGTGTGTAGTTTCAGGCGGATGCTCTCCATCTATATATGGAACGGCAGCTTTAACCGCCGACTTCCTGTTTACCTGGTCCGCAAGAGAACCTTTATCATCTGATATTACGACCCTTGCCACCGTTTCAAAGAGTATCCTGTCTTCTTTGCTGATCTGGTCTCCTGTGCGCAGGAAGATACCTCCGGGTTTGTCAGCATAATTGCCAGCCACGCCCGCTGATATCAGTCCTGATAACTCGTCATGTATCGTCTGCCTGTAACCGCCATGATCCTCGTTCCATATCACCAAATCTACTACCAGCCCCTTCATCCTCCAGTAAGCATGCGCCTGCACCATTTGTTTCACCAAGCCTATGCTTACGCCTTCTCTAACTTTCAGTAATACTATCGGCACATCGCCTGATACAGCATAACCCCACAGGCCTGGTTGACCCTTGAAATTATTCATCATCGTTACCGGGTCTGTACGCAACAATGGGTTCATATACAATATTGAGCTTGCCATCTGCCCATACATTTGGGCATCCGACTCTGTTGCATTGATCTGGCGTAATACCACCTGGCTATGGGTCCATGAGAGTTCCAATACTCTATCGCGCAAGTGCTTATCCTGGTATTTGTCTATCAATGCCTGGCAGCCTTCCCTGGTTTCACTGATGCCATTCAGCATATCCAGTGTAGCTACGCCACCTGGTTCCAGTGTTATTCTATAACGTACTGCAACTATCGGGTCCAGTACAGATCCTTCATTTCCAGACATTTTGCCTCCCGCGCTCACGGATTCGGGCAAAACCATTGAGTTGCCACGACCTATAAACTGTTTACGCGAGGTCTCATACGATACTTCATCATACTTCACACCTTTCAGTTTCATCATATGGCACATCCATGGTGGTTGCTGCTCTGCCGATCTCGGCCTCCGGGTACATATTATAGCATATTTCTTAGGCTGTATTTCGGTTTGAATGAACAGGTTGCCGAATGCAGGATGTATCTCATCTGCCGGCTGGCTGTTCAGCACAACCTCAGCATAACTGGTTATTTCCAGCGTTCTCCGCCTACGGGATCTGTTAGTTATTTTTATCCTCCTCAGCTCTATATCATCCTCCGGCGATACAACTACTTCAGTATGTGTCTCAATGTTATTATCAAACCTCTTGAACTCTGCACGCCCCTGCGAAAACACAGCTTCATACAACTTTGCCTTTGCCAATGTCGGCTGGTGTGTATTAGACCATGTTATATTATTTTCCACATCTGATATGTAGCAGAATGTACCCCAATTGTCCAGTATCGCATCTTCCCGCCAACGCGTAACAGCTATGTCTTTCCAGTGGCTGTAACCACCACCTGAGTTCGACACCATTACATTGTAATTACCGTTCGATAACAATTGTATCTCAGGCACCGGAGTATCAGGCGTACTTATATATCTTATCTCAGTTTCGCCGCTTGCCACTTTCACTTCAGATACATCTACTGTATGAGCATACGACACTGTTACCCTCGGCACTTTTTCCTGCAGCAGCAACAGAGAAGCCTGGAACCGAAGTTCGGCGCGGAACCTTCTTTGCATCGGACGGTCATGCAGCAGGTACGACAGTGACAGCAGGCTCATACCTAAATGATGCACCATAAATGATTCTATCACTGCACTGGTATTACCCCGGGGCAACCTGGCCGGGGTATAATCAATCGCTTCGTAAAAACCATATCTGCCTTCATAACCCAACCTGGTCAATTCCTGCATATTCTCACATGCGTCCTGAGGCATTACCATTAAAGCCATTACAGATGCGTAAGGAGCTATCACGAGGTCATCGCCAAGACCGCGCTTCAATCCTGTACCTGGTACACCAAATGCTTTATATTGATAATTCTGTGCAGCATCTACCCTGTTATATCCCGATTCGGATATGCCCCATGGCACGCCATTCTTTTTACCATAATCTATCTGCTTTGCTATAACGGATCTATAAGTCTGGTGCAGCAATGTTTGCTCATAGGTTGGCATAACCAACAGTGGCATCAGGTATTCAAACATCGATCCGCTCCAAGACAACAGCAGTACAGCATCTCCCGTATCTGTTACCGATCTGCCGAGTGCAAACCAGCTTTCCTGCGGTAACTTATCCTGTGCTATGGCCACAAAATTACTTAGCCTTGCTTCCGATGCCAACAGGTCATAACAGCTGGGATCACGCAATTGTTCATCCACATTATAGCCTATAGCCAGCAGGTGTTTTGCCTTATCATACAGGAAGTCGTAAGCTATATCTGCAAATTCTTCACACTGTTCAGACAGTGCGATCAATGTGCCTATCCGCTCCTGCGCATTGCCGGCAGCTTTGTCTATAAGTTCTCTATTCTCAATCAGGCTTGCTTTATGCTCTTGGGTATAGCTACTGCTGTCAATACTAAGTTCTGCAATTTCTCTCAATGTTGGTATACCCTGTATTATAAATGACATATCCGGAGTGTCATCTTTTCCGGCTATCCATGGCATAGCAAATACCAGCTCGTTCATTATTCCCGTACATTGTTCCTGCAACGAGTTTGCCCACCATATTCCGTCATTGCCATCTTTTTCAGCCACCACAGCGAGCACTTCGCCGGCGAGCCTTTGCAGATCCCGAACCTGCGCCACCAAATGATGTAAAGAATTTAAAGGTGAGCCTAATAACTGGGTCAGCTTCTCCCTGAATGTGTGCAGCGAGGCGCCCTTTGCAGGGGTATAACTCTCCAGTACACCTAAAGTATCCATCAACCCATCAAATGTCCTTAATGTAATTAGCTTCTGATCGGGCAGTTCCAGCAAGCCTTGCTTCAGTATCAGCAGGTGGCCGGCCAGGTTGCCGCTATCTACCGATGAGATGTACCTTGGCGGCAATGGCTGTAGTGTAAGCGTATCATACCAGTTGTAAAAATGCCCATGCATTCTTTCCAGCTTGCCCATGGCTCGCAGCGTATTTGCCGTGCGTTCCACCATTTGGCCACCAGTTATATACCCGAAATCGTAGGCCGACAGGTTTGCCAACAATGCAAGCCCGATGTTGGTCGGCGAGGTCCTGTGGGCTATTTTTTCCTTTGGTTGCTCCTGGTAATTATCCGGTGGCAACCAGTTCTCTTCCTCGTTCACAAATCTTTCAAAATATGCCCATGTCTTCCTTGATATATGCTGCAGAAAATTTAGCTGTACCTGCGTGAGCGCCTTTTTACGTTTAGGGGCCCGTTTACTTATCCACCATGTTACGGCAGGGGCTCCCACCCATACAATAAGCAATGGTAGTACCTGTGCAAATACCACTACCGGGAAGAACCGAACATACACACCGAGCGCAATAGCCGCAAGCGGGTTGGCCCACATCGACAGATACGCGTTAATGAAGGTATTATCATTGCTACCGTCCAGGCTGCCCGACGGTTTCCATTGCAACAGGTCTTTGTGCGCTATAAGCATCCGCCATGCTGTGCGAATAATAGCATCTACAGTATAGTAGGCTTCAAACGGCAGGCAGGCAAGTGTGAATAAAGATAATAACAGCCCCTCTCCCAACCCCTTCACTGAGAATACCAGGTGAGGCATCCACATAATGTTTTTCGGCTTCCTGATGAGCGCCCATGAGGACGCCAGGAATGAGGGTAAGGCAATGATGGCCGCGACAACCGTCATCCAGTATACAGGGCTCTTGAGCACTACGGCCCCTGGATCAGTAAAAGAGAAACCGGAACCAGGCTGCGCCGTAGATTATCAAATATCTTCCAGCGCGACAAGGCTGACAAAGGATTTCTATGAAGTCGTTTATTGGCATCAGGCACCACCGGCAGAAACCACCAACCTACTTGCCAGTCACCTCGTATCCAGCGATGGCGTCGGTTTACATCGGTGCTGAATTTTGCGGGATTTTCTTCGTATAGCTGTATATCACTTGCCAGGCCCGACCTAAGGTAGCAACCTTCTATAAGGTCATGACTTAATATTCGATTCTCAGGAAAACGCTCGTTCAGGCCTTTCTCAAATATGGCTACATCGTATATCCCTTTACCTATAAAAGAGCCTTCATGAAAAACATCCTGGTACACATCAGACGTAAGGCGGGTGTAAGGGTCCACACCGGTGTCATTTGCATGCATCCGCACATACAGCGAACTGTCTATACGTGGCATATTCACGCATACTCTAGGTTGCAATATCCCGTACCCTTCAGTTACCCTGTTATGCTTTTCTGAATATACAGCCTGATTGAGCGGATGCGCCATAGTCGCTATCATCTTCCATGCAGCCTCTCTTGGCAGCTGGGT
>CAYZKL010000051.1:26471-27043 GCA_964478855.1 uncultured Flavipsychrobacter sp. | reverse complement strand
AGATGTCGGGTAAGCCCTTCATGCTTACATCTCCCTTAATGACGGTATTGCCATCTGATACGACAAGGTGCTGGGCCGCAAGGTTGGCTACAGTGCCTTTGCCTGAGCCGCTTACATGCAATGATACGGGAGGGAAGCTTTTCAGTTCAGGAGCAAAGAACTCTATGTCTCTTTTATCTACCTGTGCATCTTTCAGCCGCGCCACCATGGTCACACTATCTATGTAAGAAGTGAAATCGGGGAAACGCCTGTAGTACATGGCGTAGTAGTTCTGCAGCTTGCTGTAGTTGGTTTCCAGGTAGAGATCGCTGCAGATGGATGCAATGGGCGATACACTGACCTTGCTGCGCATCTTTTTGATGGCTATGCCGCATCTTTCTGTTGCGGTAAGGAGGTCCACATTGCCATTAATGGTATCGCCGCGGATGATAATGCCATTTGTAACGGCGTTGATATTGGTAACATTCAGGTGATTCTCATCAAACAGGTTAGGTGCCGGAACATCATCATCCATTTTCAGACGGAAGGCGCAATCATTGAGGGTTGCGTCTTTGATATTAATGGCCCAGTTG
>CAYZKL010000051.1:25083-26438 GCA_964478855.1 uncultured Flavipsychrobacter sp. | reverse complement strand
CATTCACACGCTTCGGGCGCATGTGTTTTGGCCTGCCGCCCTTATATTCACTAACAGACACCACAGCGTTGTTAATGGTTATCTCGCTGAGGTCAATGATTTTCTTGTCAAAGTTTACATCATTTGCATTCATTAAAAATGAGCCCAGGTCGAGGTCTATATCTTCTCCGATCCATTTATCATCAAAATGGAACCGCATATTATCCAACTCTATCTTTTCGAGGTCGAACTCAATAGGCTTGCCTTTGCCGCTACTCTTACTCTTCTCATTGGTGCCAAATGCATCTTCTATAAAGGAATAGTTCCACTCTTTGGATGAAGCGGTGCGATATAGATGCGCATAGCTGTTGTGCAGTGCTAAATAGTGAAATACAGGTTTGTCACGGAATATGAACCAGTCTGAAGTTCTTACCTGTGCTTCGCCTGCATACAGGAGTGTATCATGTGATAGGTCTTCAATCAGCAGGCCTTTTATTTCGAGGTGATTAAGGAAGTCGATGCGGATGTGCTGAATAGTGACTTTTGTCTTTAGTTTTTTAGACAGGTAGTCGGCTCCTTTTTGCGCAATAAAATTCTGTACCGGCGTATAGTTGACCAGTAGTATTAAGGATACCAGGAGTATGACCAATATACCAACTGTATATCTTAGTATTTTAAAGAAACGCTTCAGAATATTACGTTATTACGCAGGCTACAAATATAATTTCAATAAAGCCAGCCAGCATGTAATGAACTGTTAACTTTTTTGAATATATACCCCATTGGGGGGATTTTTATTGCAGATTGCTATACTTGCAAAAATACACTTATTTTGGAGGCTATTCTAACGATGTATATAAATACTCAATAATGAAAGCACTCACACTTTGTACCTCTTTTTTAATGATGGGATTAATGGCTTCTGCGCAAAAACAGTCTGATTTTACAGGTAAATACCCTGAAACTTTCAAAGTTAAAGACGTATCAGATGATTATTTCGGTACGAAGGTTAGTGACCCTTACCGGATGCTGGAAAACGATACTATCCCATACACTAAAAACTGGGTGAAAGATCAGAATAACACATTCTACGACTATATATCGAAGGTGCCATACCGGGATGCCATTAAAAAGCGCCTGACAGAATTATGGAATTATGAGAAATACAGTGCTCCGTTCAAAGAAGGGGAGTATACCTACTTCTACAAAAATGACGGTCTGCAGAACCAGAGTGTTTTATACCGCCAGAGGGGTACGGAAGCGCCTGAGGTGTTTCTGGATCCGAATAAGCTTTCATCGGATGGTACAACATCATTGCAGGGCATTGATTTTACAAAGGACGGTTCTATAGCAGCTTACCAGATCAGTGAAGGCGG
>CAYZKL010000051.1:6013-25073 GCA_964478855.1 uncultured Flavipsychrobacter sp. | reverse complement strand
GCAAAAAGATCGATGATACACTGCGGGATGTAAAGTTCAGTGGTCTGTCATGGTTCAAAAATGAGGGCTTTTATTACAGCAGCTACGATAAGCCAAAAGGTAGTGAGTTGTCGCAGGAGACCAAGCTGCACAAATTGTTCTATCATAAGTTAGGTACACCGCAGAGCGAAGATAAACTGATATTTGGCGGTGATGCCACACCACGCAGGTACATAGGCGGCGGCGTTACTGACGATGAAAAGTATTTGGTGATCAGTGCTGCTATCACTACTTATGGCAATGAACTTTATGTGCAGGACCTGACCTATAAAGATGCCCCTATAGTAGCGATGGTCATGGGATTTGATTATGAGCATAATGTTGTATTTTCAGAAAATGGCAGGCTGTATATAGAGACGAATCTGAATGCACCTAACAGAAAACTAATGTCGGTACTTTCTTCAAAACCTGATTTTTCACACTGGGAGCCGGTAATACCTGAGGCTAAATTCCCCCTTTCTATATCTGTGTGCGGTCGTAAGTTCTTTGCGCACTATATCGAAGATGCAGTATCTAAAGTCTACCAGTACAGTCTTGATGGAGTAAAGGAAAAATCTATTGAGCTTCCGGGCCTGGGTACAGCAAGTGGTTTCAGCGGTAAGAAGGATGAAATGGAAACTTATTACACCTACACTTCTTATGTGTATCCTCCTACCATATTCAAGTATGATATCCGTACAGGTGCATCGAGTGTGTATAAAGTGGCTGGTGTGAAGTTTGACCCTAAACAATATGAGAGTAAGCAGGTCTTCTATAAATCTAAGGATGGAGAAAAGATACCAATGATCATTACTTATAAGAAGGGTATGGTTTTAAATGGCAAGAATCCATTGTTGCTCTACGGTTACGGAGGGTTTAATGTTAGTCTTACACCTTCATTCAGTGTAAGCAACCTGACATTTATGGAGAATGGTGGTATTTACGTTGTGGCCAATATACGTGGCGGTGGGGAGTATGGCGATAAATGGCACAATGCCGGTACCAAGATGCAAAAGCAGAACGTATTCAATGATTTCATAGCAGCTGCTGAATACCTGATCAAAGAGAAATATACTTCAAAGGAATACCTGGCTATTGCCGGTGGCTCGAACGGAGGATTGCTGGTGGGGGCGTGTATGACCCAGCGTCCTGATCTTTTCCGTGTGTGCTTCCCTGCAGTGGGTGTGCTGGATATGCTGCGCTACAATAAGTTTACCGCTGGTGCCGGCTGGGCCTATGACTATGGTACAGCAGAAGACAGCAAAGAGATGTTTGAATACATGTATAAATACTCACCTGTACATAACGTAAAAAAAGCCTGCTATCCTGCTACTATGGTAACCACGGGGGATCATGATGACAGGGTGGTGCCAGCGCACTCGTTTAAATTTGCCGCAGCGCTACAAGCCGGCCAGACCTGCAAGAACCCGGTGCTGATAAGAATAGAGACAAAGGCAGGGCACGGTGCAGGTAAGCCTACGGATATGATCATTGCAGAGCAGGCCGACAAATGGTCGTTCCTGTTCTGGAACATGGGATTGACCTATAAGAGTAAATAAGAACTTTATATTTCAACTGCCGGTGGTTATAAGACTACCGGCAGTTTTTTATTTCTTTTTGCTGAACAATCGTTTCAGGAATGGGTGCTTAGGTTGTTCCCCCTTTTCGGTTTCCCGCTCACCGGCAATATTTAGTAAGTTCTGACTTCTTACAGCTGTTTTTTGCGCGCCATAGTAGATGTTTTTCCAGATGCCGTTGATGAAGCCTTTTGATGTATCTCGGGCAAACGTGGTGGTCACTTCTCTTACTTCCTTACCCGGCATAGGATTGGATGGGTATAAAATAAGTGTACTGCCCAGGAATGAAAACGGGCCTTTACTTCCTTTCCTGTGTTTGCTTTTGAATTTGAACAGGGATAGTTTCAGGTCTTTGTAACGACAAGTGAAGCGCCCTTTTGCGTAAGTTTCATCTCCGTCAATATCCATGTCCAGCCTGTTGAGATGGAAGGACGTAACCCCGACAAAAGTAAATGCCTGTGCCTGTTTTAGTACATCATCGCCATCCAGATCCTGTACATTTCCGTCCATTTTAAATCGGCCTTTATTGTCCGTAAGATTCAGATGAAAGGTAACATCCAACGGGCTCTTACCCATGTATTTTCCTTTAAGGCTTATGATGCAATTGTGATGATTATGTATGATGTCGGGCATATTGGTTATATGTTCCAGGTTACCCGTTATACCGGTGAATTTTATCAGCCCTTCCTCAGCCTTGTCTGTAACCTCAACATATTGAAGGTTGCCGTTTTGTATGTTCATTTTTCTGATATTCAGGTCCACACCCACCTGCAGCAACAACTGGTGCGGATAGCTACCCATCTTATTGGTGGCAGCGGCATACTGCCTTATGTATTTTAGATTTATTTGCGGCTGCTTCACGGTTGCTTCAGTAATGCCCAATTCATTGTGATTGACAAGTTTGTTCCAGTTGAACCCGCTTATAGCTATCTCCGGCAAATGAATATTGTAGATCTCCTGTATGTTTTTGTTCTGTGGGTCCCGGTTAAGCATCTCTTTGATGTGAATATTTTCCAGGGAGACTATACCCTTGCTTACCTGAAAGTCCAATGTAGGTTTCAGAGTGCTGTACCTGCCGGCTGTCTTGAGGAATACCACACTGTCGGGCCTTACCTTACCAGCTTTTGCGAACAGGAATGTACAGGTGTCAATTGCCTCATCTGTATAAAAATTCCAGTCGTCAGCTATGACACTGCCACCTTTCAGATTTAGTGAAAATGCATTCTTCGGTCCGCGGAACAGGTAAGTGACATCCGGCCTGGTCAATGTTACATGTCCGGCATGTATATGGCTGATCATGTCTTTGCCTTTCTTGCCTCTTGCAAACAACGAGTCTTCCGGGTGAGGGGTACATGCCAGTTGCCATTCCAAGTCATTTGCAGTTACATTCTTGCATGTGAAAGTCTTACTTCTCAACAAGGCACTCCAGCTAATGTCTGCGGCTTCCAGCTTTGGGGCAAATACGGTGAACAGGGTCGGTGGTACCTTCCGTCGGTTAGCACGCATGGCTCTAACCTGCATCGTGTCCGGCCATAAACGGAGACCGGTAAGTATGATCTTATGCTCCGAGAGGCTTATGTCAATATCTGTATAGCTAATATGGTAAATGCTGTCTGTGCCGCTGAGCATAGCAGCGGGTATTCGGTCAGCTAATACGGTTTTATAATTGCGTGAAAACCAGAATAAAAAGCAGCCTGCGGCAATTACCGCAAGTAGTATTACCGATAATATGATGAGCAATACACGCTTAAGTATTAGTGGCATAACCTGTTACAGATAAAATCATGCCAGTTGGGTGTAGCAATATATGGATCAGCCACGGGGAATGCGGCCACAACCGGCAAAATACTTATGCCAGTATTCGTCTTTCAGGTTGCTGATCATTACGCCTTGTGATGATGAGGCGTGAACGAAGTAATCATTGGCAAGATAGATGCCTACATGGGTAATTCGGCGGCTGTGGACATGAAAGAATACCAGATCGCCTTCCTCGGCATCTTTAGATTTTTTAATGCGCTTGCAATTCTGGAACTGTTCCATTGCAGTACGCAACAGGTCAACGCCATAAACATCGCTGTATAATTTTCTTACAAAGCCGGAACAGTCCACTCCGCTGATGTCGCAGCCACCCAGTTTGTAGTTTGTGCCATACCACTGTTCTATAAAGCTGAACAAGGCTGGTGATTCCACATCCCGTGGTGCCAGGCCTATCATTTCCGCATATTTATTGGTACAAGCTCTGTAGTCATTATCTTCTGGCTGGTCTGTAGCAGCTACAGGTGCCGGAGCAGGTAGTGATATTGGAGCAGGTGTAGGTATTATTGGTGCCGGTTTTGTATCAGGTATTTTTTTTGATTTAGTGACTACCACCGGAGCCGCAGTGTAAACCGGTTTAGAGGCCACGGTAGTTTTAACCGGCACATAGGCTATCGGCATTTCTTCCTCTTCTTCTATTTCTGGTTCTGAGGTTTTTGGTATGGAGTATTTTTTAGGATCTATTGCATTAACGGTCACACTTGTTTTATTATGACCATTCATATATATGCCATTGATAAATTTAGGCTGGCGAGAGTATTTGCGGACCACAATAGCTTTCTCGCTGGTCTCACATCCGGTAAGCAAATTGATGATACATGCTAAGGTGAATAAAAATAAAAGTTTGTTCATCGGCACGTAGTTGGGCGCAAAGATAGCCTTCACAGCCAAATAAGACAAACCCCAGGTGTCCCGACTAATTAATATAACATAGTTTTAATAAGTTTAATAAAGTTCAATGTGATGGATTGTAACCACAAAGGAAAAGCGCTAAAGCTATGACCAGCATAGCTTTAGCGCTTTAAAAATTGAAGTTGATCTTTTTAGTTCCTGAGCTTCAGGTCCATTTCAACCCTACGGTTTTTAGCTTTACCTGCTGCGGTTTTATTGCTCGCAACCGGTTTTGACTCACCGAAACCATCAGTTTCCAGCCTGTCTGCAGCAATACCCTTGCCTGCAAAGTAAGCTTTAACAGAAGCGGCACGATCCCTTGACAATATAAGGTTCTTAGCATCGCTGCCTACATCATCTGTGTGGCCTTCTATGGTCATATAGTAATCTTTGTATTCATTAAGGATACCTACTATTTCATCCAGTAGTGGATAAGACCTTGTCTTAATCACTGCTTTACCAGTTTCAAACTCAAGCGCTGTAGCTGCAAATGCAAGGCGTTTTTTCACCTGTACACTTATTTCAGGACAACCACTGTTAGATGCAGGACCTGCTTTAGTAGGACATTTATCAGTATTGTCCGGTATGCCATCACCATCTGTATCAGGGCAACCACCGAATGCTGCTATACCTGCTTTTGTAGGGCATTTGTCTAAATTGTCAGAGATGCCATCGCCATCTGTATCAGGGCAGCCTTTGAACAAGGCAGTACCAGCCTGGTCAGGACAAACATCATCTATGTCAACAATCGCATCACCATCACGGTCAGGGCAGCCTGCAAAACGTACAGGACCTGCGTTATCAGGGCAACGGTCAGAAGCATCAGCTACGCTATCCAGGTCTTTATCCGGGCAACCTTGCGCTGTGCGTGATCCCGCCACTGTAGGGCATTTGTCAACAGAGTCATATACTCCGTCCTTATCTGTATCCGGATCAGGACAACCTTTCAGCTCCCATATACCTACTACGCCAGGGCATTTATCCAACTTGTTAGATACCTTATCGCCATCGCTATCCTTAGGTTTGCGGAAGTTGATAGGTACAAATGCACCCATGTAGAAGTTAAAACCATACTGGTTGTTGCTGAATAACGCCATCATATCATCACTACCGATGAAGAAACCTGCAACACGCGCACCAATACCTGCTTTAATAGACTGAGACTGCATGGCATAAGTGATAGGGATACCTACGCTGAATACACGGGTATCATAACGTGGAGTTACAGTAACCTGGTTGTAATAATAATTACCAACCTGTTTCCTGTCTGCCAGGTTATTGATAAATGTTGCGTTTACATAGAAATCACCGCTCAGTTTGTAATCAACACCCAATACCAATGCGGTAGGCATATGATATACCGTGCTGGCTGCGGCAGTATCTACTGCGAAACCACGTGACTGAACGTAAGTTTTGAAATCTTTGTAGTTGTTTACATTATTGCTCAACTCGCTGCCTTTTACATATCCGCTGCCTGATAATGTAGCCTGGCGGTTGTTATTAGATTTGAAGTTGATACCGCCTATGTCTGTAACTGCTGCAGACAAACGCAGTTTATAACGTACGCTGCCATGGTCGGTGATTTTTGTCTTGCCGTCCATGTCATAGTTATATTTTTCAAAGTCAGGACGGAATTCATAAGAGAACCCTACATCGCCACCAACACCGGAGCCACCCTTTTCACCGAAGAAGCGGTTGAAGAATTCTTTATTGCTGGTATTGCTGTTTACCGTAGTACCACCATTCAGTATATTACTTGAATATGATACATTGGTATTTGTAAGCCTCAATGAATCGCTTGCAGCATAGTAGCTTGCGTTAACACTGCTGCCTGTCATATTAAGATAACCAATACCGCCAAGATAGCGTGCAGTGATACCCATACTCAGGAAATTCTTTCCATGATCTACCAACACACGGCCGTATGATACACACAGTTCGCTCCAAGTAGCAGCGTTCCAGCGGAAATTGCTGGAGTTAAGACTGTAATCACCATTGCCGTTCTGTGCATATTGTGGATCAAGTAAAGAACGGTAAATGCTCTGGCTTACATCAGTAAACTGATTGGCGCCTCTGAGCCTTGTGGTGAGGGCAATGCTGTTTTTGTGGTCAATGTTCCACATAAAGCCAGGGCCTTTCACCTCGGCATATGGTGCCATCAGGTTCACATTCTGCTTGTTATCGAACTTGAATACATCATTTACGCTTAGTATATCCCTGTTATATACTTTGTTGAACAGGTTGTCCTTGCTGAATGTACCGAGGTCATTCTCTGCAAAACCATTGAGCGAAAAGAGGTCAATGGTAAACTTGTTTCTTGAGTCTGCAATGTTTGCTGGATTGAGATACAGGCTGTTCGTTCCACTCCAATTTCCCGTCGCAACACCCAAGTATCGCTGTGCACTCGCGGATAATGATAACATGCCGGCGGCAGTTAATAATAAGTAATGCTTTTTCATGTGAATTGTTTTTATTCAGGTTCTGTTTTAGAAAAACCTTCACATCTGCATGTGTAAAACTATGCCACTACATGGGAGGGATTATAATCTGCGGTTAATGATACTAGGTCTAATTATATAATTGGAAGATATATGAATGCGTTTTATTCAATCCGTTGTGTTCAAAACCATCTTTCTTTCTTAAATTTATCCCCGCTTGAAACAAGTATTAGTCACTACACCAAAAAAAGTCAATTACAAAATTGTTATCTTTTCGTAACCACATAGCTCCTTTGGTCAATGCATGGAAGGATGATCTGTCTGACAGGTCATTCAGATTGAAGTTGCTTATAGTGCCGGGTTTGTTCGTAGTATATTCATCGATCACTCAGCATATTGGGAACTATGTAGAGATGAGGCAGGGTGTGCGATTGGAAGACCCGATGCTGAATATATTCCCGAGTTTTGATTTTTCTACGGCGGTTTTTTTGCTGCTTTACCTATCGCTGTTTGCTATTATACTTACACACCTGAATAAGCCACGTGTCATATTGCGTGTTATAGAGATGCACTTTGCTGTGGCGATAGTGAGGCAGATATGTATACTGATGGTAGCCCTGGAACCACCGGCCGGTATCATAGTGCTTCGTGACCTGTTCCTTGAAAATACCGTTTACCCGCATAATACGCCTCTGACCAAGGACCTGTTCTTCAGCGGGCATGTGGCCAGCATATGGATATACTTTTTGTGTTCGCAGAAGAAATACCTGAAAGTATACCTGGGTATGGCTACCGTGATGATGAGCTTTATGATACTGAGTATGCGTGTACACTATACTTACGATGTGTATGGCGCTGTATTGTTTACTACTGTCATCTATTTTGCACCATCATGGGTGCGTACCTATTATATATCAGATAAGGCGCTTAGTAAAAGCGAATAATAGCTGCCGCTCATACTGATCAGTATCATGCTCTGCCAGGTGCCCTTTACTTAAATTTATAGCTATGAGTACTGATGCAGGCAGGCGTTTATTACTTATTAAATGGGTACATACGCTGGTGTGGGTGATGTTTGTTTCCATTATTTTCTTTGTACTGTGGAGTGGTGTAACCGGGAATATCACCATTTATTCGTGGATAGCTGTTGCCGCAGTATTGGCAGAAGGGCTTACGCTTGCCATCTTCAAGGGTAGTTGTCCGCTTACTAAAATAGCCAGAAAATATTCAGATTCTGAGCAAGCCAATTTCGATATTTTTCTACCCGAGTGGCTGGCCAAATATAACAAACAGCTCTTCACTACCATTTATTGCATAGGGTTGATACTGATGCTATACCGGCATTTTGTTTGCTGACTGCCACCTATACGGTAACTAAGGGAGCGACTTTCTTACCGATCAGTTCTATTGACTTCATTAGTTTTTCGTGAGAAAGTGCTGCATTGTCCATCTGGAAGGTAAAGCGGGATATGCCACCGAGCGATTCGCTATGTCGCATGATCTTCTCCGCAATTTCTTCCGGACCGCCAATCAGCAATGCACCTCTCGGGCCATTCTGGGTATGATAGTGGGTTCGTGTTACCGGGGGCCAGCCACGTTCTTTACCTATTCTTGTGAACGTCTCCGCATAGCCAGGATAGAAATCATCAATGGCATCTTTGGTAGTTTCGGCAACGTAACCCAGCGAGTGCAGTCCTACTTTTAGTTGTTCAGGTGCGTGGCCAGCCCGTTTGCCTGCTTCACGATACAGATCTACCAGGGGGCGGAAACGATGCGTTTCGCCACCAATGATGGCTACCATAAGTGGTAAGCCAAGTGTGCCAGCACGTACAAATGATTCCGGTGTGCCGCCTACACCCAACCATATGGGCAAGGGATACTGCAGCGGTCTTGGGTATATGGCCTGGTTCCGCAATGCCGGGCGAAATTTGCCTGACCAGTTTACTGTTTCATTGTCACGTATGTTGAGCAGGAGGTCCAGTTTTTCGGCAAACAGTTCATCATAGTCCTGCAGTGCATAGCCGAACAGGGGGAATGCTTCTGTAAACGAGCCGCGGCCAACGACCATTTCGGCCCTGCCTATGGAGATAAGATCCAGTGTGGCAATAATCTGGAATACCCTCACCGGATCTGCGCCACTCAACACAGTAACCGCACTGGTAAGTCGGATGTTCTTTGTGCGGGCGGCTGCCGCTGCCAGTATCATAGATGGTGCAGAGTCGAGGAACTCTTTGCGGTGGTGTTCACCGATACCAAATACATTCAAACCCACAGCATCTGCCAGTTCTATACGGTCAAGCAGGGCCGCCAGTGCATCCATACTGCTGCGGCTATTGCCGGGTACCGCAGATGCAAAACTATCTATACCGATCTCCATATATGCCCTATTATATTACGGCACAAAATTACTTACAATAGCCACAACGGACTATAAGGATAATGTATAAGCCGATAAGCAGGATGACTATAATATAGCTTAAGCCGGGTTGATCCGGCTGAACGCTGCACGCACTTCGTCCGGAGTGGCCTTAGAAATTACATCGCTGAATCCGAATGTTATCTCTGTCTTTCCTTCGCTGAGTTGCTGAAAAACACTGTTGATGAAATCACTGACAGGTGGCGCTGAATCGTGCAGGCCTTTGCCGCCCAGGTCCGTATTCAGCGCAGGTGGTATCAATTCTATGACCTCTATATTCTTTGCCTGAAGCAAGTGGCGTGTTGCCAGTGTAAATGAATGAAAAAACGCCTTAGTGCCGCCATATACAGGCGTTTTAGTGAGCGGAACGAAAGCAAGCCCGGATGTGATATTGATAACTGTGGTCAGTGAAGGAAGACCAATGAACAAGGATGTTAAATGAACGGGTGCAAGTATATTCGTCGTAATCTCTTCCTTTGCACGGTCATAAAAGTCATCATCGGTGATGCCCATCCATTGCTGTATGCCAGCATTGTTGACCAGCACATTAAGATCGCTGTGGTGTTCTGCAATCCATTCGTATAATGCTTCACGCTCATCTTCATCGGACAGGTCGCATACCCTGGTAATGACAGATGGATATTTAGCTGATACTTCTTTAAGAACAGATTCACGCCTGCCACAAATGATAACAGTGTTGCCCTCCTGCAGGAACCGCTCAGTGAGGCCGAGCCCAATGCCCGAAGCACCGCCAGTGATCAATATCTTATTATTTGATAGTTGCATATTTCATTCTTTGAAGTTGCAAGGTAACCAATAAGATAGAACACCGCCGCGGTGCAGGCAATTATCACAGTTATTTATAACTGTATATGCTTTTGCTTGTCTTTGATACGTCCGAAAATTGTATCCAATGAAGATTTTAATTTGTCTATAGCAGTGCTTACTGCCTGGTCATAAGTATTGGCATGGCTGGTAACCGCTACCGGTGGCCTGCCTTCTACACGAGCTTCGAGTACACAGCGTTTATCATTGATGCCTTCTTTGCTTCCATTTTCATCGGCAAGATGAACTTCTATACGGGTAATATGTTCGCTAAACCTGCTGAGTTCATCAGTTATCTGCGCATCTACCGCTGTCCTGAATTTTTCGGTGCCTGTGATGTTGTGGTCTGTATTGAATTGGATCGTCATAATATTTGTTTTATTGAGCGTGTAATTATTATAATAGTGTAATAATCATGCCGTAAAAACGGGAATTTGTTAAGAATTAATGAAAACGGGTAGAAGTGTTAGTTCTTCACATTTCTTTTATAATTTCCCTCACATAAAATAATACTATTTTTAGGGTAGCTGTATACGTTATCAGATATCTCCACCACTGTTCAATGAATATTAAAAAAGTAGTTTTCTTTATTGCATTTTTCCTTTCTGCAGCTACCAGCTTCGGGCAGGAGGAAAAGCTGATTGCGGACTACACCCGAAATATAGAATTGAATCCACAGAGCTGGCAATCATACTACGAACGGGGTAATGCCAAGCGACGGTCCAACGATGATACAGGTGCCGTATCGGATTATTCAAAAGCAATTCAATACAACCCGCGCCATCTCAATTCATTCTATTACAGGGCAATTATTAGATCACGTACCGGCGATCATAAAGGTGCAATAGAGGATTATACCAGTGTGATATCCCTGGACAGCAACTACGCCAAAGCTTATTTTGGCCGTGCCAATGCCGAATTGGCCGCTAAGCAATACAAGAGTGCCATTGCGGATTATAACCTGGCGCACAAAAAAGATGCTTCTGTTGCAATACCATATAATAAAACAGGTATTGCAAAATATCATCTTGGTAACTATGAGGGTTCGATGCAGGACCTGGCCAAAGCGCAAAAAACAGACCCGGTAAATGCTGTTAACTATTTTATGATGGCTGAAAATGAAGCGGCGCTCAATAATTACAAAAGCGCCGTAGCAGACTATACTATTGCCATTAAGATAGATCCGGCAAATGCTACGTTTTATCATGGCAGGGGAGTAGCATCCTATCACCTGAACGATTTTGACGGGGCTATAAAGGATCAATCAAAAGCATTGGAGCTGGATGGCAGCTACCAGATGGCCTATTATGACAGGGGTTTGGCGAGGATCGCCAATAAAGAGTTTCCCGCTGCTATCACTGACTTTTCCGCGGCGATAAAGCTTAATAGTGACTTTGACGATGCATATATAGGAAGGGGTATTGCCTATGTGGCCATGCGTGACGATCAGAATGCTATTGCAGATCTTACAAAAGCTATAAACTCGGGAAAAGGCAATACGGATCTTGCTTTGTACCATAGAGCGATGATCAAGCACGATGCTAAAGACTTTGCAGCTGCTATAGCAGATATTAAGCAAGCACTGAAAATAAAGGCAGCGGATAAAGATGATAAACAACCACCGACATTAAGTGATCTATATAACGCAAGAGGCAAGGCGGAGCAATTGACCAACGACCTTAAGGCCGCACTGGCTGACCATAATAAAGCTATATCGGAGGATGCAGGCCGGGCAGAGTCTTACCTGCTTCGGGGTAAGACTTATAGCCTGCTGCTGAACTATAGCGCAGCGATCACAGATTATGACCGGGCAATAAATACAGGCATGAAAAGTGCGGAGTCATATTATGAAAGAGGCTATGCAAAAAAGAAAATGCTCAATGATACCGGGGCGCTGCACGACGAAAACAAAGCGATAGAGTTGGATCCAGGCTTTATAAAGGCGTATTATGCACGAGCGCTTGCTCTCAGTGGCCTGAAGCAATATGAGCAGGCATTAAACGATCTGAACAAGACCATAAGCCGTATGTCCGACTTTTCTGAAGCATATTATATGCGGGGTGTGGTGAAGGGAAAACTGCAGAATGATACCGGCGCAATAAACGATGCAAATACGGCAATATCCTTAAATCCTGATTTTGCGGATGCATGGTATAACAGGGGAGTGATAAAATCAAGACTGAGGCATGACAGTGATGCACTGAACGATTTCAATAAAGCGATACTACTGAAGCCTGATTTTGCGGCAGCTTTTTTTAATAGGGCAACGTCGTATGCTGCGCTACGTGATCACGATGCTGCCATCAGGGACTATACTAAGGTGCTGGTCATTGAGCCGGATTTTATACAGGCATATTATAACCGAGGACTTGAAAAAAGTGCAATTAAAGATGATAGCGGTGCGATAGGGGATTATGATAAGGTGATCGCATCAGACCCTAATCATGCGGATGCATGGTACTATAGGGGGCTATCCAAAGCTAAAGTGCATCTGGATAGCAGCGCAATACAGGACTTCACACGGTCACTGGAAGTAAAGCCCGGGAATGAGCTTGCTTATTATAACCGTGGTATATCCAAGGATGAGGTGAAGGACTATAAGGGTGCCATTAATGATTTTACAGAGGCCATAACTATCAATCCCGATAACTCAAACGCTTACATTTTCAGGGGTATATCAAAACTGTTGATGGGCAAAGTGAGCAATGCCTGCGAAGACTTGAATAAAGCCCGCAAGATGGGTAATAACAAGGCCAATAAATACATCAATGAGGCATGCAGGTAGCTGAGCTTACTTCAGCTCTGCTTTTCCTCCCCCTATGCGGTAGCCGCCATTGTATATCTCAATAGAATAACTGCCTTTCTGATAGTCGCCTTCTTCGGTCCAGTCGACTGTGATGTCTTTTACAGGCTGATTAGTGACCAATGGTATTTCCTTGATAAGGCTGTAGTTAAGCGGTTTACCGTTGCTGGCTGTGGTAACACCCGAACCTACAGCCTGACTGCTCAGCAGGTTGCCGGAAGGATCTTTGATAACGAGGTACAGTTTCTTTGTTCCATTTTCGGCTATCCTGTTTTCGTCAATGTCAAAATCTATTCTCAGCATGTCGGCTTTGCGGGCACGCTTCGTATCTTTTTCTTTTTTGCCATTCCGTTTCAGTTGTATAGCCGTGATCCTGATATTGGAAGCATGAAGGACAGAGGCAAGTGCCACGACCTGGTTGTATTTTGTTACAAGAGAATCTCTTTGACGTATCAGGTCGTTCTTATCGTGTTCCAGCAGACCGAGTCGTTCCGAATAATGCCTGGATGTATCAGAAAGTTCGTCCCTGAGTGACGAAATCAGTTGTTTATTGGCTTTCAGTTCGCTCACCAGTTTTTTATTGCTACGCTCCAGTTCTTCTTTTTCTTTGGTCAGCTTAGCTATTTCCGCATCCTTTACTTTTATGAGGTCTTCGAGTTGGGATGCCTTTGTGATATAATTGTCTATCTGAATGCGTGCGGCGTTGTATTGTGATTGCAGGCTGTCATTCACAATTGCCAGCGAATCGCTTTTAGTTTGCTCTGCCTTTTCCTCCGGCTTGTTATCCTTGCACGCTGTCATACTTATGGATGCTATGAGCAAAGCCGCTCCGGGTATGATCATACTTAGTCTGTTCCGGTTTGAGGTGCTGCCTGGCAGCAGTTGATTCTTTCCGGATTGATTAATGGTATTTTTCATAGCGAGATGTGGATTTTGTGAGGAATAGTGTTATGTAAATTTAAACCGTTTCAATTATACATCCGAAATTTACAGCTGATAGAATTGTTAATATTATCAGTAAATTAATGGGAATAAGATAAAGGCTGCCTACCGTGGCCGCCTTTATCTGTAGTTAATAGATTTTACTTTTCAAGATCATGCAGGAACTTTTGACTGATCTTCCCGCTCCCAAGCCCTATGATTTGCGATTGCTTTGATAAAGGCTGTGGCATCGCCATTGGTGATGATAGCATTGTCTGCTGCAGGATCTTTTATGAAGCTGCGTTCGAGTATTGCGACAGCATCCTTATCGGTAGCAATGGCCTTGCAATGTTTGTAAGCCTGGTTGATGAAGTGTAGCGCATCAGCGTCATTCATCAGTTGCTCTACACTCTTTGCTCCACCGGGTATATATACGGCATCGAACAAGACGGAGGAACAGTTGAACAACGTTTTATCTATGTTTATCGGCCCTCCGTTATTTCCTGAAATGGTGCCAAGCTGCGGGGCCACGATCTTTGCCTGCGCCCCTTCTTTACTCAGCCTATTCATCATGTTCTTCACTGATGCTTCATTTACGCCATTGGCTGCCAGTATAGCTACCTGCCTGGAGACAATAGTGTCTTTAATTGTGTTGGCCATACTCAACGCCCCGGACGCGGCAATTGAAGAAGTAGCTTTTATAGGCTGGTAGTCAGCAGGCTTGCCGTCTGCGGGTATACTGTGATTTATTGGCTGCTCCGGTTTTGCCGGTACTTTCATACCCAATGCATCCGCTACCTGTTGCGCCATTGGCTTGTCTATCAGAGACAAGATACCCAGCATACGCTCACGAATGGCAGGGATGGTAACAAGGCTCAGTTCGAAACGTAATGCATTAATAATGTGCTTTTGCTCCACCTTGCTCTGACTGTTAAAGAATAAAGTAGCCTGGCTGAAGTGGTCGAAGAAGCTCTTGCTGCGTCCACGTACTTTATTGCCATCAATCCGTTCGGTATGGCTGGTGAAACCACCCTGTGCGGCCTTGGCCTGGAATGGGCAACCGCCACCAATACTGTTTGGGTGATAACTAGTAATGTCTTTATTGATCTGCTGGCGCATGTGGCCGTCCCGCTGGTTATTGTGTACCGTATTTATGGAACGGTTGATCGGTATCTCATGAAAATTGGGACCTCCCAAACGTGACAACTGTGTATCGGTATAAGAGAACAACCTGCCCTGCAGCAATGGATCGTTAGTGAAATCGATGCCCGGAACCAGGTGCCCCGGGTGGAACGCTACCTGCTCTGTTTCAGCAAAGAAATTATCAGGGTTCCTGTTCAGGGTCATTTTGCCGATGCGCTGAACGGGTACCAGTTCTTCCGGTATCAGCTTGGTGGGGTCCAGTAAGTCGAAGTCAAATTTATGTTCGTCTGCTTCCGGAACTATCTGCACACCAAATTCCCATTCCGGAAATGCGCCTGCCTCGATCGCTTCCCATAGGTCGCGCCTGTGAAAGTCAGGGTCCTTACCTGATATCTGCTGGGCTTCATCCCATGCCACAGAATGTACCCCTAACAATGGCTTCCAGTGAAACTTCACAAAGAATGCTTCATTTTTATCGTTGATGAAGCGAAAACTGTGTACACCAAAGCCTTCCATCATGCGGTAGCTGCGGGGTATGGCGCGGTCGCTCATGGCCCACATGATCATGTGCGCCGACTCGGGCATTAGTGATATGAAATCCCAGAAAGTATCGTGAGCGCTGGCTGCCTGCGGTATCTCATTATGCGGCTCGGGCTTTACGGCGTGAACCAGGTCGGGGAATTTCACTGCATCCTGTATAAAGAACACAGGTATGTTATTCCCCACAAGGTCGTAATTACCTTCCTGTGTGTAGAATTTAACAGCAAATCCTCTTACGTCCCTTGCAAGGTCTGTGGAGCCACGAAAGCCTGCTACAGTAGAGAACCTTACAAATACCGGTGTTTCCACCTCGGTATCATTCAGGAATCTGGCCTTGGTATATTTTCCTAATGGTTTGTATAACTTAAATACACCGTGTGCACCGGCACCCCTGGCATGTACGATACGCTCAGGTATCCGCTCATGGTCAAAGTGAGTGATCTTTTCACAGAGAATAAAGTCCTCAAGAAGGGTAGCTCCACGTTCGCCGGCTTTCAGGGAGTTCTGGTCATCGTTTATTGGTAGCCCTTGGTTGGTGGTCATCAATTCATTGTTACCTGTTTCCTTATTTTGTTGCAGGTCAGCTTGTTTCGGAGATTCCGGTTTGGATATTTTTTTCGCCATGGTCGATTTTATAATGAGATGAGCTTAGCTAAACAATAAATTCATGCCATAACGTTTGGTTCGGCACCCGGCTTATGTGTGTAGTAAGGTGGTGCGGATGTTATTACACATACCTGTACATTTTGTGCATAAAAAAGGGAGCACGCATTGCGTACTCCCTTTCTATGTACTTATAACTATCGCTTCGTGGTATCTGTGCTGATCGTGTTTGTGGCATTATCAGTGATGTTCTCTTTGATGACCATCGTATCAGCATTTTGCGTCACGTTGTCCTGCTTATTCGTTTCTCCGCAAGATGTGATGCAAATGCCGATAGACAAGAATAGCCCGAATACAATGAATATATTTTTCATAAAATTAAATTAAAAGGTAGATTAATAAATGATCAGCGGTGTAATTCTTCTGCCTTGTTTGTGCGCCAGTCATTTTCGAAATAGTCGGCATCTTCAGTGTTACGCGCGTGTACGCCTACTACTATATTGCCGTCCTTTACACCTTTTTCATAAAGTACTGCACGCTCTTCAGGTATGCCTGAACCGATAAGCGCACCGACGATACCGCCTGTAAGTCCGCCTGCACCTGCGCCGGCTGCTGCTGCTGCCAACGGGCCTGCGATCACTATACCCAGACCCGGTATGAGCAGGGTAGTGCCTATTGCTGCTACTGCACCTGCGATAGCACCAAGGGTACCACCAATTGCAGATCCTGTACCAGCGCCTTCCATAGCTTTGGTGCCCATTTCTGTGTGTTTCACTTCACCGGCAAAATGCCTTTTCCTCGTGTCGTCAGACATGATCAGGTGAATCTCATCATTGCTGTAGCCCTTAGCCTGCAGGTTAGTGTATGCGCGCTCCGCGCTTTCTCTGTCTCTGAACATGCCTGTTACCAGGTATTGATTGTTTGTGCTCATGGTTTTAGTTTTTAATTGTTTGATGGTTCATAGTAAAATACCATGCCGCAATATGATGAAGTACATGATGCTTGTTTTGTTGTATGGCGATATTAGGGGTGGCATAATATTTTCATAATTCAAAAAAAGATTGTTATGAACAAGCAAGGGCCAATAATTATAATCGAAGATGACATAGACGACCGCGAAATATTGACGTCAGTTTTTGGTGAATTGAAATATGCTAACGAAATAGTTTTTTTCAGCGACGGAACAAAGGCTCTGGACTATCTCCAGGACAGTACGATATACCCGTTCCTCATACTTTCTGATATCAATATGCCAAAACTGGATGGTTTTGCATTGAGGAACATGATCTACACCAACCAGGAACTTAGTAAGAAGTGTATTCCGTATCTCTTCTTTTCGACGGGTGTAAATAGAAAGGCGGTTTATGATGCTTATACGATGTCTGTACAAGGGTTTTTTGTAAAACCTTCGACCTACCAGGAAGTTAAGGACACTATCAGCGCCATAGTCGGATACTGGCAAAGATGTTATTCTCCGAATCAGTTTGATTGATCGCTAGTGGTTTCTGCCATCTTCTCCTATGTCAGCCATTTGGTGCAAATACCGCCAAAGACATTGTTATCCCTCAATGTTAGTATGTTCTGCCCGAGTGGCTACACGTTGCAATCTATTACCTGATCAGAGCCAGACTGACTAATGTCATATCCCCGACTATCTACCGTCATATTTACAACATTTTACAGGTGATACTTTTGTGGATAATTAAAACTATCCACATGAAGAAGATATTTATTGCCGGCATTTTTACATTATTAGCGACTAACGTAATCGGTAAGGTACATCCATGCTCCACAGTTTTGAGCGAAAGTAAAACGGCATCGACTGCCGTACCTAAAACACAAGTGCCACTTTTGTTTATTGAGAATAAGGGGCAGGTAACTGATCAAAATAACATCTCCAGGGATGACATTCAGTTTAAAGTGGCGGCCGGGCCGGGGTTGAATATATTTATTGGTAACGGAGCTATTCATTACCAGTTCAGTAAGCCTGATGAAAGGGCAGGAGCAGTAAATCCCGTGGGCATGACGGGTTTTTCAGATACCAGGCATTCTGCCAATACATATACTATGTACAGGATGGATGTGGAACTTATAGGTGCCAACAGGAATGCGCTGGTCATTAAAAGTGAGCAAGAGGATTATTACGAAAATCACTTCATAGCAAGCGCTGCTGGATACGCAGTGGCAGGATCATTCAGTAAAGTTGTATATAAAGACGTTTACCCAAATATTGACTGGGTATTGTACACCGGCAACGGTAAACTGAAGCATGAATTTATGATACATGCCGGAGGTAATGTAAGTGATATTAAGTTGAAGTACGGTGGAGCTGTCAGTTTAGATATTAGCGAAGATGGAAAATTAATAGCCACAACACCGTATGGGGTTGTTACAGAGGATGCACCCGTGAGCTACCAGGCAGATGGAAAAACTATAGCCAGCAGTTTCAGATTGGATGGTGATATACTTAGTTATAACGTAGGTTCATACACCGGCAGCCTGGTCATTGATCCTGTATTGATATGGGGTACTTATTATGGCGGATCCGGTAGTGAAGATGCCCTTTGCACAGCTACTGACAATGCCGGAAATGTGTATATCTGCGGCTATACGTCCAGTGCATCCTCAATTGCTACTACGGGAGCATACCAAACGACCTATGGTGGCAGCACAGATGCATACCTCGCAAAATTCAGTAAAAGCGGAAGTTTGTTATGGGCCACATATTATGGCGGCAGCTCAGACGATTATGGCAGAGCGGTGTCCACAGATGCGGCAGGTAATGTGTACATGGCCGGTTCTACAAGCAGTAGTTCTGCAATCGCAACTTCGGGAGCTTACCAGACAACCTACCTGGGTGGTGATGACGCATTTATCGTAAAGTTTAATAGTGCGGGATCCATTCAATGGGGTACATACTACGGGGGGACTAATTCTGATTATGCATTCGGGATGGCTATTGATGGCTCGGGTGATATAAGTATCACCGGACAGACAATGAGTAGTTCGGGTATTGCTACACCCGGTTCTTTCCGCACTTATGTGAGTGGCAGCTATGATGGCTTCCTGG
>CAYZKL010000051.1:2355-6003 GCA_964478855.1 uncultured Flavipsychrobacter sp. | reverse complement strand
GATTATGGCTACGGTGTAGCTACTGATGCTGCGGGAAACATATATATTGACGGTTACACTGCCAGTGCATCGACCATGACTACTACGGGTGCTTACCAGACAGTGCTGGATGGTGTTTATGATGCATACCTCGCCAAATTCAATTCTGCGGGTACTATTCAATGGGCAACATATTTTGGAGGCGACAATGCAGATATGGGGTATGGCCTTGCAGTGACCGGAGCAGGTGATGTGTATCTTACCGGATATACCTACAGCACAACATCGTTGGCAACAACCGGTGCATACCAGACGGTCTTAGGAGGAAGCAGTGATGCCTTTGTGGCAAAATTTGATAATGCGGGATCCCTTCAGTGGGCAACATACTATGGCGGCAGTGCACTTGATGAAGCACACAGCGTAGGCATTAACGCTGCCGGCGATGTGTATATAACAGGAATGACGCAAAGCACCTCAGCAATAGCCACAACAGGTGCACACCAGCCTGTGTTTGGTGGTGGTATTGATGCTTTCCTGGCACAGTTCACCAGCGCAGGTGCGCTTGGCTGGGCAACGTATTACGGAGGCAGTAGCAATGAGTCAGCTAAATTCTTGTCGGTAGGCGACTCGCAGAATGTTTATATTTCAGGGTATACACAAAGTACTACTGCTATGGCCACATCGGGAGCATACCAGACTACCTTGGGTGGAGGAACAGATGGATTTTTAGCAAGGTTCAACTTTTGCAGTATGCCGGTAGCAGGTACTGTTAGCGGTTCATCTTCGGTTTGTATGGGTAATAGTATCACGCTTACTGCTGCCACACCCGGCGGTGTATGGTCCTCTTCCAATCCGGCAGTGGCTACAGTAGGCAGTACCGGTGCCGTTACAGGTATTATGGCTGGTGTTGATACTATCAGTTATGCCATGACAAATCTGTGTGGTACGGACTATGCGTACAAGATAGTAACTGTTATCAGTTGCGGCACTGAGGTTGAGACCGTGACCGGCCGGGCAGATAATGTTGCTTTGTACCCTAATCCTGCTCACAATACTCTTACCGTAACCTCTACCGGGAATATTAATTCTATTGTTGTTACTGACCTGTTTGGCCGTGTAGTGTCCTCGGGGGTATATGATACTAAAATGGTGGTAATGGATATCTCCCGTTTATCAAACGGCATCTATATGGTCAGGATAAACAATGACAAGATATATAAAGTGATCAGGCAATAAGGATGTACGCAGTTTTGCATCGTTTGTGGCATTCACCGACGATACTTGAGACGGCAGAATTACACACTTATGGTCGCTTAATATTTTGGGGCTGGGTAGTATTAGTCTACTGTAATACACTTGCCTTTTTTATACCCCTCATCCCGATAGCTTTCAGGATGAGGGGTGTCGGCGTGAGGAATAGATGATCCTCGTCAGTTTTATGCATAACGGCATGGTTTTGTTGTGATTGCAAACATGCAGGAGCTAATTGGAAATTGAATTTTAGAGTAGCTTTAAAGTTTATATCCCTTTCTGCGTGTAGGTAATATTAATAACTTATGCTTAGATACCAGGACTCAGATCCATACATCAGAGACAAAAGCCCTATCCATTTTGTATTGATCGGACTGTCTATTGATTATTTTAATCGGTTTTTTGATCTTCAAATATTGAAACAATTATAAAAAATAACATGACACCCAGCACTAATTTCCGGCAGATCATTCGTTTATTCTTCACAACAATAATTGTAATTATGGTGGCAAACACGCTGAGCGCACAGGAACTGCAGACCGTTTCTAATGTGGATGTAAAAAGGTATTCGGGGAAATGGTATGAGATCGCATC
This sequence comes from uncultured Flavipsychrobacter sp., assembly GCA_964478855.1. GTDB lineage: Bacteria > Bacteroidota > Bacteroidia > Chitinophagales > Chitinophagaceae > Nemorincola. The sequence goes on along the minus strand of CAYZKL010000051.1, from coordinate 4,179 downwards.
TTACCCTCAACGTTTTCAGAAAGGTTGCCACTGCACAACTGCTGAATATACACTAAGTCCGAAGGGCTACCTGATAGTAGAGAACAGGTGTAACAGGGATAGCATTAATGGCAAGCAATCTTACATTAAGGGGAAAGCATTCGTTCAGAAGAACTCCGGTAATGCAAAACTGAAAGTGCAGTTTTTCTGGCCGTTCAGAGCGAAATACTGGATAATAGACCTGGCAGGGGACTATAGTTATGCAGTAGTAAGTCACCCTAATAAGAAGTACTTATGGATACTATCCAGGACGCCTAAAATGAATAAGGCAATATATCAACAGATCTTATCAAGGTTAAAGGAGAAAGGATTTGATTTGGGTAAACTTCAGGTTACTGAGCAGATTTAATAATGAAGTGCAGGTGTGGTGTTTTTATTGTTTCCAAAGTATTTCAAGCTTACCACTTGCTTTCAGGTAGTCAAGAAAATACAACCAATATTGCCTTCTGTTACTTTGGTAGTTAGCGTAAAGTTTCTGAAGATCAGCTTCCTCCAAATTGAGATTGGAAGATGATTCTTGCCCTTCGGATAAACGCGCTTGAAAAATACCGATCGATTCGATGCTTAATGCTATATTTTCTTCTTGCACTTTCAATTCAGATTGAATTTGCTCAATTCTGATTTTTGCAATAAGCCCGTCCTTAAAGTACTGCGCAGTTCTGTCATCTTTTTGCTGATAATATTGGGTAGATTGCAATTGTAGCTGTTGCATTTTCTTATGTTTATCCTCTCCAAATAGTAGTGGATATTTCAGATCGATTCCAACATAACTTAGGCCAAACCAAGAATTATTGGCAAAAGGATCAAAACTGTTAGTATACTGGTTGGCACCAATAAAACCTTTAACGCTCACAGTGGGTAGGTACTTAGCTTTTTCCGCTTTTGTTTGTACATCAATCAGATCTCCTTTAAGTTGCAATTGTAGTAATTCAGGTATGTTTGAAACATTTGGTTGTGTGTTCACACTTGTTGATTGCTCATTTTTCAAAAAAGCAGTATCGATAATAATGTCCGGGTGTTCGATATCGTTTCTGCCTATTAAGAATAAAAGGTACACCTTATCTTCTATCAATTGTGATACTGCATTTCGGTATTGTTGTATAGCGTTGTTATGATTTATTTTGGACTTATTGAGTTCTGATTTCAACAGCCTTTTTTGCTCAAATTTATTCTGTAATAATTGGTAACTAGTCCATGTTCTACTTGTGTCTGCGATGGCCGACCTGATCTTACTTTCCTGCAAATTGATATCAATATATACCTGGGCCACTGTGTAAGCCAGGTCATATTCAGTTTGAGCTTGTGAGGCAGCTGTAATGCGTTCCTGCAATTTAGCTTCGTTAATCTGCCTGTTTATAGACAAATCAATTAAGGGCTGGTTTAACGTTAGACCTGCTGTTTGTGACCACTTTGTACCAAATTGAATACTCTTTTTCGCATCAGCCGGATAAGATGGATTAAAAACGCCAATTGGCAGGATGGAAGTTTGCAAAATGGGATTGTAGAGATAGGTGTATTCTAGATTCACCTGTGGCCAGTATTTCCGATGCAAAGCGTCCGTTTGTAACTTCCGGATGATTTGATCTGATTTGCCCGCTTGTATATTCTTCCTGTTTGCCATAGCATTATTTATCGCTTGCGATAACGATAATGTCTCCTGCGCCTCAGCAGAATACTGTGTAGCAAACAGCAACACAATTGCTAAGTACCAACGGCGAGCTGCATACCATATATTAATAAAATAATATTCATTATTCATAAAAAGCCAATTAAAAGATCATCTGA
>CAYZKL010000051.1:0-2321 GCA_964478855.1 uncultured Flavipsychrobacter sp. | reverse complement strand
GTAGAATAGGATAAGTTTTGCGCTGAGTTGGCAACCCGTCTTCTGAATCCCTCAAGCAACATCAGCCCGATCAGAAAGCCGACTATAGAAAATAGTGCAGCCTGTGTGAGGATCAAACGACTTATATAGCCATTACCAGCACCAATCGCCTTTAAAGTTCCGTAGTCTTTTAGCCTGTCTAATGCCGATGAATACATTGTTAACCCGATGATGAAAAAACCTGCAATGAGCGCAAAAATGATCAATGTGCCGGTGCTCAAAGCTATACCGCTGCTGGAGAGTATTTTCTTTACAGATGATTTTGCTAGTGTCTCTGCCGGCCATGCTCTTATCCCGTTTACATTCTTATTAATATCAGCTACCACATCTTCAACGTTTATACCTGGTTGCACATTCACCAGTATTGCACTTATTGTATTTACTGACTGGTTAGAATAAAATCGGGCTCTTTCGATAGTAGTAGCGCAGAAACTGCTGCCAAATCCACGAAACCCTTTTGTCTGTAGTGCGAAAAAGGCACGCTTGCCGTTTATCTCAAAGGGCGTACCAATATCTATTGTGCCTCCCAGGTTTTTCTTTTCAAAATACTCACCACTCACTGCACCGTCTAATTGCAGATCGGTTGTTTTACCAACAGTTACTTTCTCAGGTTTGAGTACTGCGCTCACTTTATTTGCGTCAACGCCGATTAAAGTAATAGCCCCGCTGGTACCATTCTCATAGTTACACGAGGCACCTGAAATAAGCAGTGGGAAAGCTTCTTTCACACCATTTATGCCTTGTATAGCCCGCAGATTTCTTACATCAAGTCTACCTAATTGATTGACATCATTTGTTTTACTGTCCACTACCCATATATCAGCTTTTATATCTGTAGCTAATGCCCCCATAAGGCCGGAGAGGAAGAAAAAGACACCTAATTGCTGACCTATCAGAAATGTGCTGATAAGTATACCGACAATTACCCCGATACTTTTGGCCTTGTCAAATCTTATGAACTTCCATGCAATCTTTAACATTGTTTCATTTTTTAAGATTACCCGAAATATCCACAACACATTCAACCCTTGCATTCAGCAGCAATCTGTCCGGCTGGTCAAGCATTATTTTGATGGTCCTTACCCTGCGGTCTTCTTTTTCACCCGACTGGTCTGTAAACAATGATTTTTTTTGGAGAAACGAGAATGTCACATAAACTGTTCCTGTCGACAGTGTGTCCTGCGAACCAACATTGCGTATCCATGCTTTTTGCCCTACCGATACTTTATCAGCATACATTTCATCAATTTCACAAACCGCAATGGTTTTACCCAGTGGACTAATCTGTGCAAATGACTGTCGGGTATCTATAGAACTGCCTATCAATGTGCCTAACTCTAATAGTTTCCCGTTTACCGGAGATTTAATGATCTTCTGGTCCCTTTCAATTTCTGCAACATGCAGTGCAGCTTTAGTTTGCGCTAATTTGCTTTTTGAAACCGTAACGCCAGCCTGTAACCTTTTAAGGTTCGACTGATATGATTTAACAGCTGTATTAGCATCGTCTACTCCCTGCTGTGTCTCTGCTCCCTTAGCCAATAGTCGTTGTAGCCGCTGTACCTCTAATACTGCATTGCTAAATTTTGCTTCATATTCGCCTACGCTTGCTTCGTCTGCTTTTATCTGTTCGGCCTGGGTATTCACCTCGGTTACCAGTTGCTTCACTTTTCCGTCTTCCAGTTGATGATCTAATTCCAATATTGGTGTACCCTCGTTCACAGAGTCATTTTCCTTTTTCAGAATTTTTTGAACAATACCGTTTACCGGAGATGATAATTGGACGATATCGCTTTCTGGCTCTATTTTTCCAATACCTACTACCTGGTTAATAGTGGCCGCATCCTTGATTTTGTTTGCGGCAGTCTTTTCTTTTAATTGATTATTGCCACATGAGGTGATAATTGACAGCAGTGATAACAGGGACACGATTCGTTTCATAATTGAAATTTATTTTTGAGCAATTTCCTCTTCTATCGGTTTATCAGATATACCACCATCTATAACATATATTATCCGATCAGCAAATGGAGTAAGCCGGGTATCATGAGTAACTACAGCTACGGCCTTGCCCTGCTTAGCCAGTTGCTTCAATTCATTCATCACAATACCCACACTTTTTATGTCCAGAGATGCCGTAGGTTCATCGCATAACATCATTTCTGGGTCGGTGACTAATGCCCTTGCGATAGCTACTCGCTGCTGCTGTCCTCCGCTCAAATCATTGCTTAGGTTTTTCATACGGTCACCCATACCTACCTTTTCCAGTGCAGCAACAGCTTTTG
>CAYZKL010000050.1:24425-28180 GCA_964478855.1 uncultured Flavipsychrobacter sp. | reverse complement strand
ACTCCCCGGGGAACTAAAACCGCCATATAGGTGATATTAGCTGCAACCCACGATGAGGCTTTATTGTCGATCGTTACTTTCCAGTCGCTAACATTATTTTGTAACAACACTAAAAGACGATTGCCGGATGAGCGCGTATGCAGCGTCATTTTATTTGGGCCAAAACCTGAAAACGCAACACTATCATCCTTTTCAGAAGGGAAGTACTTGCCGGTGGTATTTATGGCATCAGTATCTGATAACAATACCTCTTTCTTATTATTTAACCCGGTAGCACTTGCCACTGTTGAAGTAGTATTGGCAAAATATGCAGGCGGGTTACGCCAAACAGAATCAGTAAGAGTGCTCTTTATGTATTGGTCATACCTTTTTAAAATAAACGGGTTATTACCACCAATGCCGATAACTTTTTTAAATAGGAGTGAATTGCCCGCGAGTGGAGAAAATTCCCAAAAAAATATATCGTCTGGATAAGAGGCAATAGGTGTAATATTATCCGGCAGAGGAAATCCAATCGGACTTTTGCTGATCCTTTCATTTGCTTCCTTCAAAAAAGCAGGGCTTGCAATAGTTCCATACATATTCATTTGAACCGACAGGCCCATATCAGCAAAGCATAGCAGTAACATCAGTTTTGTGTTCAGCCGTTCATCGGATCTGAAAACTATAATAAGAAATAATATCAGAATGAATATCTGTATGCCAGATTGAATGAAAAGATGCTGATGATAGGTTGAGGTAGTATTAAAATTATGACGATCAAAAAATAATTTATGCCAATTTATGCCGGTTATATCTACTTGTTTTCCAACATGAAAAGATATGGATAAAAACAAGATCAGCAGAGCACTAATAATTATCAGAAGATGTTTTTTCCACTTTGAAACATCACTTATTACACTTTTAAACGAGTCCGAGCTAAGCAAAATAAAACCTATGAGAAAAAAGACCCGAAATATTGATGGGAATCTGAACGCATTGAATAGAGGTACATATTTATACAAAAGGGTACGAAGAGGGAGTGCATCCCCGGTGGCGGCAATCAAACAAAATACAGACATCCCAAAAATCAGCCATGATTTTTTGTCTTTTTTTTGAAATAAGTTCAACAGCAGCATTGATAATCCAATGAGTCCGAAATAACCATTGGTCATACTTACATCTACCTTTGTTAGTTCGTAATTTTTAAAACTTGCAAACGGTAAGATAAATGACGAAAAGCACGCTGGTGAAAAAGGATAAAAAAGTGCCTGGTCCAAGGTCACACCACTGCCTCGTGTACTTTCATTCAGCCCTTTTGTAAACGTATAGAATATGATAGAAAAACAGCCGGTGCATAATACAACCAACAGTATATGAAGTTTGAGCTGGGGCGCTATTTTGAGTATGTATTCTCTATTAAATAGTAGTGCGATAAAAAGAATGAGGAGTGCATATAGCGTTATGATCAGAATACCAGGGTATCCGCCGGTGGCCATCATATATAATATCAAAGCTATTGCAGCGGCATATTTCATTTCCGTTTTAGTTGTCATTTGGTAATAGGACCAAAACAGCCACGGTAACCAAGCTGCAGAGACGAGTATCGTCAAATGCTCGGCATTTCCAACGAACACACCACAGCTGGAATAGCATATTGCAGCAAAAAATGCGGCATGTTTATCATTGGTCCACTTTTTTGCAAGAATAAACATACCCAGGCTCCCAATGATAATATTTGAAATATACTCCAGATTGAGGAAGGAAAAATTGTACCGGCCAAAGCAAGCGAAAAGCCAGGTAACAGGATACCAAGTGCCACTTTGTGGGTCAGTAAAAAAAGGAAGTCCGGTAAACTGATATGGTAACCATGCGGGTAAGCATCCATTCCGTAAACACTCGGTGGCGTAAAAGCGGTTAGGGAATGTGGAATTTATTTGATCCCACAACAGTAAATGCCTGAAAAATGCTATTTGCCAATAGGCAATTAATATAAGAGCTGCTATCGCAAAGCAATAACGGAGGTTTTTATATTGCATATTTTATTTTGCGTTCGGAATATGCATAATTGTAGAATACTATAGAGAAAAATGTGAAAAATATAATGCCTGCCTGTGTTTGGAAAGCAGACTCCTGTATCATAAACGTTATCATAGATACATTAAAGTAAACAAAGTTTATCTTATTTTGGACATACTTTAAAAAGAAAAAAGGCATAAACAGAATTACCAGAAATACGAGTGTGCCAGGTATCCCCAACATCATTAAAGTCTGTAAATACATGTTATGAATGTTGTAATGCCATAACGGGGGGTCTGCTTTCAGTAATTCGCTTTTCGTTCCGTATTCTGTTATCTTTTTCTTTTGTAGTTCTGTTACACCTCCGTTTCCGCATCCTTTTAACCATAAATTATGCTCTACTACATTATGAATAGCCGTATTCCAAAGGAATAAACGAAGTGTAAGATTATTAAAATGTTGTTTTTGCCCATTCGAGTATTCAGGTAGCCATTCCGTTTTATCAGTATTTTGCGATACTTCGTAGAACCTCTTCTGTATGGGATTCTTAGTGAAAAATACTATCCCGGTAATACTGATAAACGCAATGGTATAGACTATACCAATCAATTTCCTTGAGGTTAATATCTTCTTTATGTAAAAAGGAACCACCAGCAAACAAAATAATAGGATCATGGATTTTGATGAAAGCAAGATAAAAAAAACGATCAAAGTTGAAAAAAAAGTATATAGAATGATTTTTCGGGATAAAAATGTATGCTCCCATGAATACAGCAATAATAATGTTAGTCCGAGGAAGCTGTATAGTGCAAAATAGACAGCATTAGCTCCAAAGCCATAAATAAGATTATGATAAAAAAACACGCCGGTGTCCGCAGTATTTATCCAGAGAATTGTGGCTTTTGTAAGTAAGTATACTGCAACAACAAAGAGACCGGATATAAAAGCTGTAAATATATTTTCAATGATCTTTTTATCTATATTTAACCCTGTTCCTACAATTATGGGCAGAATAATAAAGCTCAATTTAGATTCAAGATCATTTAATGAATCGCCCCTATTTATTGTATAGAAATAACTTAAAGCATGTAAAGCATAAAAAAGTACCCAAACCCATAAGGCTTTTCTTTCTTTGAAAGCATTGACTACCCTTTGAGTATTAAAGTTTATTATCCATGTTGTAGCTAATACAATAATGGCAATTGGAGCAAAAATAAATGGGAATGGTATTACTAAGGCTGTAAGGTATAATGCTAAATAATAAAGTTTTTGCAGTGCAGGATGAGACAGCATGATGGCAAATTTAATTATTTAGTCCATACTTTTTCAAAATAACTTCTTTGCTGTTTTTCTCGTTCATTAATTACTATTGTATTAAATTTGCTGTGTTAATTTTCTTATTTCATACTATTGAATATTTTTACCATTCATCACGAAAGAATCTTTTACAACACCTGTTAGTATGAAATTACGAGCTTACCTATCTTCCATAGATATTTTCTTATTATTCTTTCTTACTTTCTTCACTATTGATAAAGTATTTGCGAAGCCAATTCTCATTTTTATAGGATTAATATGGGTGCTCAAATCGTTATCATTAAAGGATGTGAAAAGTGCACCATTTTTTTATATTCTTATGCCTGTATTAGGGTTGATAAATTTATTGTTTATCAATAATGATTTTTCTTCACCTCATATAATTTCTTTTTCTATTGGCGTGCTTTATTGGTTGATGGCGTTTTTTGCATTTATTATCA
>CAYZKL010000050.1:24008-24415 GCA_964478855.1 uncultured Flavipsychrobacter sp. | reverse complement strand
CAAGGCAGATATACTTAAAATAGAAAATACGATCAATACATTTTTCATAATCAATTGTATATGGTCAGTTGCAAATCTGATAATGACGATGGTGCATTCGCATAGCATCAACCCGTATATGCTTGCCGATGAAGCTTATGGAAACTCAACCGGGGATTATATAAAGGGCATGTTCATGGGCCCGAGCTATATCAATATGTTTGTGAATTGCTTCTTTTGTGTTTTCTATCTATATAAAAGCAAATACAAAATGGCTATTTCGGCTGCCGTAATAGCTTGTATCACTACCAGTAATTTTGCTATTATTGTATTCATTTTTACATTATTGTTATGTTCTGTTATAATAAAAGGTAAACAGGTTAAATATGCGATAATAGTCATATTCCTGATTTTCGGATCTTTTTATT
>CAYZKL010000050.1:4095-23829 GCA_964478855.1 uncultured Flavipsychrobacter sp. | reverse complement strand
GCATAAAGAAGATGCGTGTAGCGGTAGTGAAACCAAAAATTTCTTCAGACACTTCAAAAAGGACTGTAGCTATCGCTAAGCCAGCCCCAAAGAGTAAGCTTACTATCCATACGTTTGATAAATATAAGTATGGAAAACTGGTTTCGTTTTCTCAGACTTACAACTATCTCACACAGTCTGTAAAGAACTTTTTATTTGGTGCGGGCATAGGTGAGTTCTCGTCTCAACTTGCTGTAAGAACCTCCGATCTGCCTGTCCCTCAAAAATCGAGGATATTTGATCGGCTGCCCGGATATGTTGCTCCTGCATTTTACGAGAATCATTATAGTGTCTTTTACTCAATCTATATATTACCTACTGGATACCATTCTATCCGTCATTTACCAAACTCAGTTGTTAACCAGGTATTTGGAGAATATGGCGTAATCGGTGCAATATTATTTTTCGTATTTTATGTTTTCTTTTTCCTCAAGCGGTATAAGCTTCTTACCTATGTATTGCCAATGGCATTGATATTCGGATATTCGTTGCTGTTCGATTACATGTTCGAGTATTTATCAGTAGCCGTGTTTTTTGAATTATTCTACCTTTTAAACCTAAAGGAAAATAGTACCGGTGGTGTTCCGTTAAATGATCTAAATGATAAATAGTGTGCAGCCATTAGTATCGGTCATTATCCCCTGTTATAATTATGGCAGTTTTCTGAAGTTTACACTTGAGAGTGTTTTGAAACAGGAGTATCAAAACTGGGAATGCATCATCGTTGACGATGGATCTACCGATAATACTAAAGAGATTGCAGAAGAGTTTACGGTAGATGATAAGCGATTCGCTTATGTGTACCAAAAGAATGCCGGGTTATCTGCCGCAAGGAATACGGGTGTGAAGCATGCATCAGGCAAGTACGTTCAGTTCCTCGATTCGGATGACCTTATTGATACAAAGAAGTTACAGGTGCAGGTGGAATATATGGAGCAGAACGAAAGGGTAGATATTATGTATGGAGATTCTATCTTTTTTGATACTAATTCGGATAATGTGACTAATGGGGATCGTAGGATAAAGAATCTGAAATTGAAAGTGTCAGGGGCAGGTAAGGCTCTTGTGCGTAATTTTTGTGTAAATAATTTTATTGAGGTCTCCAGTCCTCTGGTTAAGAAGGCGATGCTCGATAAGGTTGGGATATTTGACACAACATACTTCACTTACGAAGATTGGCAGTATTGGTTTCGTGCAGCAGTAGAAGGGTTTCATTTTTCTTATGCTCCTATTCCCGGCTCAGAAACTTACATCAGGCATGGGCATACCAGTATGCTCAGCAATTCTAAGACAAAAGTTCGTTCCGGTATCCAGATACGTAAGTATATGGCACCGTTTTTATCACCTGCTTCTAAGGTGTATAATACATACAGGCTAAAAAAACTGATAACAAAACTCATGTTGCTAAACCTGCGGGGCTGATCTGATGGATAGCTGTATATTGATAATTAACTGGAACAATGGCGCAGATACAGTAGCATGTATCAAAAGCGTAATTTCTTTTAGTGATAGCAATATTATAGTTCTTGACAACGCATCTGAAGATGATTCTATTGCTGTGATTCAGCAGTATCTTGCCGGCAATAACATTGACAGTAGTACTATATCGTTAACCGAATTGCCTGATGTGGGAAAACACAAAGTATTATTTGTAAAATCCCCGGACAACCTTGGTTTTGCAAAAGGCAATAATGCCTTACTAAGCTATCTTGTAAAAAAGAACGAGTATAAATATGCCTGGTTGCTGAATAATGATGCTGTGGCAGATGAAATGGCATTGCAGCAATTGGTTACTAAAGCTGAGCAGGATGCTAAGGTCGCTTTTGTAGGGTCTGTGGTACTCGATTATTTCAAGCGCAATCTGGTGCAGAGTTGCGGGGTGAAGTACTATAAATATTTTGGCGTATCAAAGCTTATACTCAAAAATGCCGATTGGCTTAAAGTTGTAAAGAATGACATCCCGGTACAGGATATAGATTTTCAGCATGGAGCAAGCCTGTTCGTAAGAATTGCGGCCCTCAGAGATATCGGCATGATGGATGAGCGTTACTTCCTGTATTTCGAAGAGCAGGATTGGCAGTTCGTAGCCAGGGATAAAGGCTATACAAATGAACTTGCTACAGACAGTATCATCTACCATAAAGGCAGCGTAAGTACAAATAGCAAGAAGCACTTGTTTTTTTATTATTACAACAGGTCTGCTATATTGTTCTCGCGCAAACATTACTCATCATTTACTGCATTCTTAGCCAGCGTTATGCTGCTGGGTATAACCATTATCCGCACTAAAATGAATGTGGAAAGTATGAAGTGGGGCATAAAAGGAATGACAGAAGCCTGGAAAAGCAGTAATACATGAAATTGAAAAGGATACCGGTCTTTGGGTTTGATTTCATATCGGCACATCATGTATCAGAGGTGGTGGATGAGCTATTTAATGACCTTGGTAAACCAAATGCTGACCAGTATCAATTCCTGATCACGCCAAATGCATACCAGCTTGTACACTTCAATGATGATTCAAACAAGGGCCTGAAAGATTTTTATCAGCATGCGACATACATATTGCCGGATGGTATGCCGGTAGTATGGGTAGCTGGTGAAAAACAACTACCGCAAAGGCTTACAGGTAGTGATCTGTTTCCTGTGGTATGGAAGGGGGCAAAAGAACGGGATGTGCATGCTACGTTTGTATTGCCAAACGAACACATGAGCGAGCTGTTCAGAAAAGAGTCGCAGGTATGCAATTGCCTGGTACCTGATTTTTTTCAACCTCAGGACGCTCAATATATATCCGGATTTGCGGCGACGGTGGCAGATGCAATCATTGCCAACCGGTCTGTATTTGTATTCCTTGGCCTCGGTTTCCCAAAGCAGGAACTGCTGGCGATACAGATCATGCAAAAGCTGAAAGCTGCAAAATATGAAGGCCATGTATTGTTCTTCCTCCTGGGTGCATCTTTCGAATTCTATTTTGGTATGAAGGACAGGGCTCCGGTATTGTTTCAGAAAACAGGCATGGAGTGGCTGTACCGGTTTGCAAAAGAACCCCGCCGGCTATGGAAACGATATACAGTGGATAATGCCCGGTTCATTTCACTGGCACTAAAAGAAGTATTTAAATAAATGAAGCCCGGTATTACCGGGCTTCATTTATCTGGAACATTTTGTTAATTACATTTTTTCAAACTTCTGCACTTTCACACTGCCGGCTCCTTTAACGGTCATGTAATACAAGCCGGGAGTTAATGATCTCACGTTTACGGTATTGTTGTTGCTATTCAGATGCTGAGTCATCACTAACTGGCCAAGTGCATTGGTAATGGTCATTGTATTATCAGAGCCTTCAGTCTTAATGTTCAGTACATCTTTTACCGGGTTAGGGTATAGTTCTATACGGGTAGGTGCTGTTGATGATATACTTACGGGGAAAGGTATCTTGCTTTCTGTAGTGTTCGTCATCACTACCGGGTTGATATCAAAATAAATACCTGCGGCATTATGCACTGCCATGCCCGGCGTCATTGTCGATTTTGCCCTGACCGTATAGGTTACAAATCCATGGCACAGGTCATGATGTGAGCTATCCGGTAGGTTGATATTAGGGAAGTCAAATTTTACGATGTTGTGACTGCCGGAAGAGGATGTCATCGTTACAGCATGACTACTGGTAAGTATGTTGAGCGTATTGGCGTCTACATTATTCGATAGCGTATCCATAATATGGATATTAAATGCAGTATCGTTTCCTGTGTTCTCAAACTGTACCATGTACTCCAGTAAGGTGCCTGGAATTATATCCCCGGATGGCGTTACTGACTTATAGTTAGGATCATAAGACATTCGTATAGTATCACATCTTACAACTATGTTGTTGAGAACATTGCTGTCCCCTGAAGTAGGGGTAACAGTAAATGTTGTATTAACAGTATCACCCATTACCGGAGTTCCCACTGTGTCCCAGTATATTACGAAAGAAGCAGGTGTAAATATGGAAGTAAGGCCTGCATTTACAGTAACAGTATTGCCTGATATTGTATAAGGAAGAGGAGGGGCAATATGATTGAATGAGATCTTGGGACTATGGTTAACGGTAAGGGTTGTAGTTGTTGGCGTGCAGTTGGTGTTGGAAATATAACAAAAGCTGAGCCCTCCCCTCCTAATACTCATAATCATTGACGTGTTTAGCCCAAGATCAAAAATTGTAGATGTAATGCACTCAACCGCAAATAGCTTTCTTGACACAGTGTACCCCACAGGTGGAATCGTGTCAATAATAATACCTGTTGATGGGCAGGTGAGCGTGAGTCCTGAAGGACAGGATATTAGTGTAAACGTGAAGACTGTGCCCGGTGGACCATATGCTATATAATCTTGAAAATATGAGCAAAGAATTGTATCGATAGGTACACCTGCGGAGTCAATAGCTATAGTGACAGGCACTATCACCCTGCTGTCAATAGCTGTATCGTAGATGCAATTGCTGTTATTGTCTATGTATGCTCCAATTGGTAAATGACCACACTGCGAAGAATAATGAGAAACACTTTGGGAGTCTATTGCGCTTGTCCCCAAATATAAAATTGTTTTTATTGGATAAAGGCCTATCATAGGGTATAAGTGCATAAATGAAACCGTTCCGCCTGTTGGAACCGGGCGTATAATATCGGTACCATCACCAAGATAGCATCGTATTGAAAGCCCAGAGGTATATCCGGAGATGTAAATTGAAAAGTGGCTAACCCCAGCGCACATTGTATCAAAGGAAGATATAGTACTGCCGGTAATAGTATACTGTGCCTGAGATGATGTGCCAAACAGCATGAGCAATGCTGCAATGAGCATGCGTAAAAATGGAGCTTTCATAAATGATAGTGTTTCAGGTGAAAAATAATTTTACATTAAAGATAAATCATTGTTATGAAATTTTGTACTCCCGATAGCTTTCAATAAAAAAGTCCGGCAAGCGCCGGACTTTTTTATTTTAAAAGAAACTGGTAATTACATTTTTTCAAACTTCTGTACCTGTACGCCGTTATCACCTTTAATGGTCATGTAGTACAAGCCAGCTGGCAGTGATTTTACATTCACAGTATTGATGTTGCTGTTCAGGGTCTGCGTAGCTATAACCTGGCCCAGTGTATTGGTAATTGTCATAGTGTTATTTGTACCTTCTGCTTTCACGCTCAGTACATCTTTCACTGGGTTAGGGTATAGCTGCACCTTCACAGCATTTGTAGTTACAATGCCAGTCGGGAAGCCTATCATGCTAACCACTTTGTTGGTCATTACCACAGGGTTGATGTCGAAATAGATACCTACCTGGTTTTCTATTGTAGATCCCGGAGCAAGCGGAGTTATAGTTTTGATAGAGAAGGTAACAAAACCCTGGCTAAGGCCATGGTAAGAAGTGTCTAACAATTTAATGTTAGGGAAATCGAATTTTACAACATTATGTGTGCCCCATTTGAACAGGTGCATTGTTACTTTATGTGAGCTGGCCAATTGCTTGATGCTGTTGATATCCAGGTTATCAGACAGTGTATCCAGCAGGTGGATATTATGTGCCGTATCATTACCGCAATTTTCAAACTGCAGCATGTATTCCAGGGTAGTACCTGCGGTGATGTCGCCTGCCGGAGTTACTGATTTTTCGTTAGGGTCATAAGATGAACGAATAGTATCAACTTCAATAATTACATTGTTTGTTGGATCATAATCACCGGTAGGGTTCAGCACCATTGATGTCTGAACAGTATCTCCCATTACCAATACACCAACCGGATTATAGTAGCCATATATTGTTACCGGATTAGCAACATCTATAGAAGGTATAGTGTAAGTGATCACATTGCCTGAAGTAGTATAGCTACCGCCACCACCGGTGATAGAACTCAACGTATATTTAGGGCTGTGCGTTATAGTCAATGTCAGAGATATCGGAGTGCATGAGGTAGATGTAACATAAGTATATGACTTCGCACCCGGAACTGCTGCACGGAAATTACCGTAAATTGCATTATCCACTGCCGCAGTAGGGTCGCAGGTAAATCCTATCATTGGAGGCGTAGGTGGACCAAAACTAACGGTGTCATATACTACGCCGCCGGTAGGGCATGTAGCCAGCAGTCCATAAGGTGCAGCTATTACCCTGAAGGTGTATATGGTGCCTACCGGTCCGTATGCTATATAGTTGATATACCATGATGATGTAATAGTATCTACAGGTATGCCTGCAGAATCTATTTCAACTGTAGTGGCGTGCGGCATAGCTAAATCACCTGTATTAAACGCACAGTCGCTGTTTACATCATGATAAAGCGTAACAAACATAGACTGGCAAAGAGTGTAAGTAAATGTTGTGATCACTGAATCTACGTCTACACCGCCGGATGTAAGTACGAATTTTACAGTATAGGTTCCTGATGCACCGTAGTAATGCGAATAATCATACCAAGCGGTTGTTCCGCTCGACCATGCCGCGGGATGAGTATCAGATGTGCCATCTCCATAATAAGTGGTCACGGTCTCGATACCGGTATATCCGGATACCATTACCTGGATACTGTCCACGGGCGTGTAGCAACTGCCATTCATAAAATGGCTCGCAATTGTCTGCGAATTACCTTTTGTCGCGCATATCGCCATGATGAACAAGGCGCAGATGCTGGTGTAGAGTGTTTTTTTCATAGCAGGATGTTTTAAAATTGTTATATATGGTTTGTATTATTAATTAATAATTAAAAAATAAATAACGGTATTTAATTTGTGCTAAATAATTTAAATGTGTTTCGTTTCTGATGCCGCTCAAAGTATAACAAACGCTATCAACAAGACGCTGCAAATATGGCAAATGTTAGTATTTTCTTCGTTTTTTTTTAATCTGAAACTATAATTTCAAATAATCGGTAATTCGCTTACTTTTGCAACTTCTAAAAAAACGTAGATAATGTCTGTTTTAGTAAATAAGAACTCTAAGGTTATTGTACAAGGATTCACCGGTACTGAAGGTACTTTCCACGCAGGCCAGATGATAGAATACGGAACCAATGTTGTGGGTGGTGTTACACCTGCAAAAGGCGGTACCACGCATCTTGATCGTCCCGTTTTCAATACAGTTAAGGACGCTGTGGACAAGACTGGTGCTGATGTATCTATCATATTTGTTCCGCCTGCATTTGCAGCAGATGCAATTATGGAAGCTGCTGACGCAGGTATCAAGGTGATCATTTGTATCACTGAGGGCATTCCTGTACAGGACATGGTGAAGGCACGTGAATATATCAAAGGCAGGTCTTGCAGGCTGATAGGCCCTAACTGCCCTGGTGTTATCACTGCAGGTGAGGCGAAAGTTGGTATCATGCCGGGTTTTGTGTTCAAACCGGGTCGTATCGGTATCGTTTCTAAATCAGGTACCCTTACTTACGAGGCCGCAGACCAGGCTGTAAAAGCGGGTCTTGGCATATCTACTGCTATCGGTATCGGTGGCGATCCTATTATCGGTACTACTACCAGGGAAGCGGTAGAATTGCTGATGAACGATCCGGAAACGGATGGTATCATCATGATCGGCGAGATAGGTGGTAATATGGAAGCTGAAGCTGCAAACTGGCTGAAGGACAATATGAGAAAACCTGTGGTAGGCTTTATCGCAGGCCAGACAGCGCCTGCGGGTCGTCGTATGGGCCATGCCGGTGCTATTATAGGTGGTGCTGATGATACAGCTGCTGCTAAAATGAAAACAATGAGAGAATGTGGTATTCATGTAGTAGACAGTCCGGCTAACATTGGTAAAACAATGGCTGAAGTACTTGCTGTAACTGCTTAATTGCTAATAACACTATTTAAGTAATATTTGCTATTCCCCGGCCTTATAAGCCGGGGAATTTTGTTGTCTGCCGGGATAAAATTGTATCTTGCTGAACCTATCACAATTATGGCATTATTCTTGGACTATCATCCTACATAATTGATTAACATTATTTTAGTAAATTTTGGAGCGCATATTGGAATACACCAAGCAATCAGGTAAAATTTCAAATTAAAACCTTTTAACATGACAAAGTTATTTAGCAGGCTGGCAAGTGTAATGCTGTTAGGTTTGCTGTTTTTCGGAAGTACGGGGAATAAGGCCGTTGCGCAGGATGTAACGGTTTCTTACCAGGATTTTTATGACAATCTATCTCCTTACGGCCAATGGGTGAGCGATCCTCAGTATGGTAACGTATGGGTGCCAAACGAAGGCGGCGATTTCCGTCCGTATGGTAGCCGTGGCCGCTGGGCTATGACCGACTATGGTAACACCTGGGTCTCTGATGATCCGTGGGGATGAGTGGGCTCCTGCATGGGTTAGCTGGCGCTATGGCGGTGGCAACTGCGGATGGGCTCCTTTAGGCCCCGGTATCAGTGTGGGTGCATCGTTCAACTGCCCTGACAGCTGGTGGATATTTGTAAGCCCTACTTATATGTACAGTCCTAACTGTTACAGCTATTGGAGAGGCCCTTCTTATAACACCACTTATATCCGCCAGACTACGATCATCAATAACTACTATGTAGATAATGGCACACGTGTAAGGTATAACTACGGCCCACGTGCCGAAGTGATACAGAGGGATACTCGTCAGCCGGTCCAGATATACAGGGTATCGCAGATGAACAGGCCAGGTGCTCCCGGTATCAGTGGCAACAGGGTAAGTATCTATCGTCCTAATGTGGACAGGGGTAGCCGTGGTTCTGCACGCCCTGGTAATGTAATGCAGGCACCAAGGCAGATAGGCAGGCCGCAGGCCGCAACAAATGTTACTCCGTCAAGACAGGCTCCTTTCAGGCAGGAAGTTCAGAAACGTAATCCTGAAGGTGGCAGAAATGTACAGGGGAATCAGCAGCCAGGTAACAGGTTTGACAGCAGGGGTGGTGGTAACCAGTCACAGCCAAACAGGTCTGATAACAGGGAGCCGGGAAGGAACAATCAGAACCCACCGGTAAACAGGTTTGACAGCAGAACTCCGGGTAACCAGGAGCAGCCTGCAAACAGGAACGACAGAAGCCCTAATCAGAACCAACCGGTAAACAGGTTTAACCGTGCAAATCCGGGTAATAATGATCAGCCGGTGAACAGGCCACAGCCTCGTAATGATCAACCTATCAATCGCCCTGAACCACGCCAGCAACCTATGAACAGGCCGGAACCTCAGCAACGTGCTGAACCAAGGCCGCAACCAATGAACAGACCAGAGCCTCGTCAGCAGCCGATGAATCGTCCGGAGCCAAGACAGCAACCAATGAACAGGCCTGAACCGCGCCAGCAGCCTATGGATAGGCCGCAGCCGGCACCACAGCAGCGTGCAATGCCTGCACCGCAGCAGAACAGGCCTCAGCCTGCTCCGCAGCAACGCCAGGCTCCATCCGGCAGGCCGGAAATGCGTGAAGGAGGAAGAAGATAATCGCTAAATGATTTTAAGTTATAAAGTATAAATGCCCCGGATATCCGGGGCATTTATACTTTAAGCAATTCCTGTATTTCTTATTGGTAAACGAGTTTTGCTGTATATTTCTTACCGCCTATTTCCATTCTTATGAAGTACATGCCCCTAGGGTAGTTGTAGGTCTGGAAGGTTGTTGTATTCTTCCATTGCGTAGCGGTGGTATTCGCTTCATACATATTTCTGCCTGCTGCATCAGTTATGGTCATCCGAAGATTTGTACCGGCAGCGGCATACCAGTTTATCGAGAATATGCCATCATGCGTGGGGTTAGGGTACACCTCGGCAAGGGTATTGTCATTGATCCACTCAAGCGTCTTTATGGGTAGTCCCACTTTGCTGCCGTTATTTAATACTGCTGTGAGCCTGTAATGTACCTGCCTTCCGGTAGCCAATGGTTCCGCCATTACATCCACAAATCCATACTGCTGCCCGTAGTTGTGCAGCGATGTTTCATTAGCGATCGTGGTAAATGAATTGTCGCCTATGGCCCTTTCAAGGCTATAGTTACTTACTATCCCATCTATGTAGGACTGCCAGTGTACCAACGCACTGTTATTCCCGATAGTATGCGCATCCAGTGTTACCAGGCCAGCTGCAGAATCAGCATAATCAACTCTGCGCACAGGAGAGTAGAATGCACCGCTTTGTCCGGCCATGATCCATTGCAACCTGTAGTATTTTACTGTTGTCGACGAGAAATTAACGGGGTCTGTATAGGAGTATTGGCCCGGTACAGCATGCAGCGATGCTGTATCCAGTATTGTTGTAAAGTTAATACTGTCATCAGAACGCATTAGTCTGTAAGCGGTAACGGCTGTATCAATAGGCGAGTGCCAGTAAGCTGTTACATCCTGGCCACTCTTAAACGCAATGAAATTAAGATAGTTGGCATTAGCATGAAAGTTGCCGGTAGGACCGCCGTTATTGAACCAGTATTCTGAAAGCGGGTTTGCATTCAGTTGCGCATAGTACCCATTATCATAAGGAACCCATTGTATGGACGCAGCAGGGTGGTAGGTGTAAACTCCTCCCGTATCATCTTTCAGGCTGCCGTTCTCTGTCTCCCTATGGTCCTTGTTGGTATATTGGGTGATGCCCAGTGAATATGCATCCTTTACCGGTGTACATGATGGGCATGTTGTGTCGTTCATTACCCTGACCACTTCATTTTCAGAAAGGAGGAGCCTGATGTTAGCCTTGCCGCTATACTCCTGCTCTGCTTTAATAGCATAGCTGCGGGGGAACGTATATTGGGTGGCAGATGGATTGCTTACTGTATCCTGCCTGTATAGTGTGATGCTTGTCTTAGACATACTCTGCTCCGGTTGTATGGAGGCAAGCAGCTTATTATCCAGTAAGTAGTTCGTCCATTGTCCGTTAGCGGGCTCCTGAGTTACAGTTGTAGTAGCTGCCGGCTCGAAGATCGGATTGGCAAGGTCATACACATGTATATCATCTATCGCCATTCCCTCATTAGTAACTCCCGGATCAGAGGAAAGAACAAAACGGAAATGCATGGTCTCTATGGCTCCCAATTGCGGTATTGGTATAGTGGCTACATGCCAGTGATTTCGTTCAGTGGTATTCCATAGGCCGAAAGTAGTATCATACCAGTTGGTGCCTTGTCCGGCCGCGCCCAGCCTGTACCAGGTTATGCCATTGAGTGAGTATTCTGCATATGCTGCATCACAAAGTATATTGCCGCAATTCTCAATGTCCAGCGCCGTGCTGAAACTGAGCATTGGCTTTGCCAGTTGTGATATGTCGAAGCACGGTGAATACAGGTATGATTTTTCGAGGTTCTTATAGCTGCCTGTAAGATTTGTTTTCCATGCCTTGGTGCCGCTGGCTGCCTTGTTGATCTTTGGTGAAGCCGGGGTACCATACTGCCATGTATTGTTGATGCCATCACTGAAAAAGCCACCGTCTCCCGATTCGAAATTTTCGAGATATGGATAAGATGTGATCACACGGCTGTTGCGGATAGGATAATTGAGGATACTGTCATTGGCGGTATAAGTATCGCCAGGTTGCTGCAGCCATGTGCTCAGTGTGTGGGTAGTGCCTGCGCCCATTGTTATATTCTGCGCAAAGGTGAAATCAATGTCGCTTTTTGCTTTTATTGAATCAATGGTTCCCGAGTAAACGGTGCCGCCATCCATACTATAGAACAGTTGCATATTGTAGAGCGTATAATTCACGCCATTGTGTACCCGTACCGTCAGCGGTTCGTTGGCCGATAGTCCGCAATTGGACGTTTGAGGGGAAACAATACCTTTTATAGACGCATCATTAGTTACGGTGTAAATTTTGAAGTTGTCTATTGTGATGCCGTTTCCGAAATTCTTAGCAGCAATGAGTGATGTATCGTTCTGCCCGAATGATACCTGTGTGCTTGTAGTGAAGTTGTGGCCGGTAAGCCTCACAACATCTGTGAGTGATAACGATAATGCCTTGGTCCGGAACCCGGGATATGCACTGAGGTCGTAGGTGAAGAATGGAGCCCAGGGCAGTGTATCATTGCCTCTTGCCGCTACGATATTACCTTCTGCTGTCTTAGGGTTGCCGTGAATAATGTAGTCGAAATCAACCCTTACTTCCGTAGTGCCTGTGTCGTAGTTCGATAGATTGAACGTACCATTGAAGGTATTTTTACTGCCGTTCTTTACATTTCTGTCTTCATCAAGGCTAATAGACCTGTCTCCGCTTATGGTAATGCTTTCATTCACAAATGAGCGCATCCTTCCTGAATCATTAATATTGAAATAATCCCAATGCCCGTTTGGTGCTACACCTACTGAGTCATGCGTGATGCTTACTTTGCCCATGGTTTCAAAATCATCTGTGAACGGGCTTGCAAGGCTTATGGTATCATTAGGTATGTTCAGGATCGTGGTGCTGAATGTATCGTTCACTTGCTGTGGGTCTGCGATGCCTGTATTGGTAACTGCTACGGTGACATTGTAACTACCCGTAGCAGCAAAAGAAACACCGGGTATATTTATCGCAGCAGTGCTGTTGGCAGGTATAGTGCCGGGGTTTACAACGGTCTGCCACGGTCCTGCATTTATTTTGTAAGATAGATTGTAGCTGTTGCAGTCTGCGCTATACAGGTTTTTCAGTTTTACAGTTATGGCTGTAACCCCGCTTATATCGGTGCTTGTATATACTCTTCCGTTTGTCGGCGCAATGATCGTTTCTGCAAGCAGATCACCGTTAGACACTGCGTCGGCACAATCACCCGTATTGGCAACTGTTCTTAATGTCTTGCTTCTGTAGCCGGGTATGCCGTTCATTATCGGCTGTACAGCTACATAAGACCGCTCATTGATCGGCATGCCTTTGAATGTATAGTTGGTGCCTGATGTAGAATCTACCAGTTGCAGGTATTTACCGATCTTACGGTGCAGGTAATAACCTGTGGCATTTGGTACAGGTGCCCAATGGATATTAATGTAGCCCGGGCATTGCGAATCATCAAGTTCCACAACGGTCTGGTCATTAACAGCAAACCTGCCGGATGTAACTACCTCTGAAGTATTATTACGGATCAGCCTTACACGGCAATTACCTGAATTAACGAACTCAGGTACAAAATCGCAGTTCCTGATGTTTGCCGGTATGTTGTTGGATATAGTTGTCCAGTTATTGCCATCATCGCTGGAAAATTGAACTGTAAATGTATTGCCGTCAGACAAGGCATTCCAGAATACACGCAGGCTGTCTGTTGGTGCGTTTACGTTAGACAGTTGTTCGCCACCCAGGGGGTAGGTAAGGTGTAGTCCCTGCGGCAGCATATCATAAGTGATCACATATTTTTGCGGGCCGAACGGGATACTGAAACCATTTGTGTTAATTGTGTACGTGCCTGCTGCAGGATTATTTATAGTTACCTGCTCTGCATTATTCAGGTGGTCAGGTTTTTCAGTGGCAATGTTATTTACATTGGTCGGGGTAGGGTCGAGTCCAAGTGGCAGGTGATTGCCTGCCGAAGGGTCCGAAACTACCAGGTCCACATCATTTACCAATTGTTTGGCAGATGACGGGTTTGCAGGTGCATCATGCCAGTACAGCATTACTTTCAATTGAGCTGTATTAGGCGGTACATTTATGGTGAAGGATCTGTTATCTCCGTTTGATACAGAATCAACACGGATATTATTGTTGTCTATGATCTTCAGGGAGCGGGATACATCCATCGATCCAAACCCGTAAGTATAGTCGGGCCCGGGGTTGCCCAGGTCCATGCAGCCATTCAGCAGTATGGTTTTCAGTACATCTGCCGGAGGTTGTACTCCGCCGTTAAGATGTTTATAATGCTGGGTGAGTATCGCAAGCCCGCCTGCTACCTGTGGCGATGCCATACTTGTGCCGGCTGCCCATACATAGCTGTCATCTGTAACTGTAGAGTATGCGCCAAGACCTACTGCTACTATTTCAGGTTTCATTCTGCCATCTTTGGTTGGCCCTCTCGATTCATCATGAGCATCTATCAGGAAGTCGGTCATACTGCCCACAATAACACTGTTCTTAGACGGCTGGTAGCCACCGCACACTGTTGCAAATCCCTTCGGATAAGGGCTGCAATCCATCCCCCCGTCATTGCCCGATGCGAATACATGCAACACATTCGGGTTTTGCAGGTGCAGGGTGTCCGCAAATACTGCATAGTTGTCATAGGTGCCTGCATACCCGCAATTACTTTCTACAACAGTGTAGGAGTTATTGGATATGGTCATATTGTACCCGTTATACATTGGCCCTGTGGCAGACAGCACCTGGTCGTAGAGATAATCCACGAGCGATACATGCGGCGCCATGCCCGGCGCCATTGGGTCAGCAATGCCTGCTCCACCTACTATCCCGTTCACATGTGCGCCATGGTTACCCGGAGGCGCAGGATTAAAGTTGGTGATCCTGTCTTTCAGGTCCACATGATATATGCCGGATGCATTATCACCTACACCTACCGTTACACTGTCACCTGCCAGTCCGTAACCGCCCTGCGATTGTGGTATCACTGCAATATTGCCCTTCACTGCGGGTCTCGATTGCAGGTCCAGCGGTATCATTTCGTTCGATGGGCTGATGTATTTAACACCATACCACTGTGCTATCGTCCGTATTTTGTTTGCGGCTATCACCACTTTGTAATTGCCGTATTGCTCCATCGGTGAAGCTTCTATTCTGCCACCTATAGTTGTTATGAACTGCCGTATCGCCTGGTCACCTGCAGTGCCGTAAAATGATACTAGCACTTCAACCTGTCCTTGTGCTTTATTCACATTTTGCCACGTATAAGGGTCTGCTTTCCATTCCGGTTTAGTAACAGTAATGTTGTAGAATGGGATATTAGCCAGCCTGGCTGTATTAAGGTGTGGTTGAACTATTGCGGTATAAGTATTATCCGGTATGTAGTCGAGTAGTGTAATACCATTTTGTGCCAGCGTATTACGTTGCTCCTTCGTAGGGAGGGTAGAGAAGTGCATCAATACCTGGAGCGGATCATTGCCTGCTGATAAGGTAGCAATGCTGTCCAGCCAGGGCCGTGCATTAGACGGGGCTGTTACTGTCTCATTTTTCAGCCTGATGGTATGACTGCTTTTTGCTTCCTGCGAATATCCAGGTATATGAAGCAGCATTAATGCGATATATGTTAAATGGAAGTAAGGTTTGAATATATTCCTGCTCATAAGTAAATTTATAGAAAAACAGGCACTATTTTCACAAAAATCGCTGATAGTTATGAGGTTCAGGGAGCTTACACCTATGATATACGTACCCGATCTGAGAAAGGCTGTTGACTTTTACACGGGCATGCTCGGATTTACTTGTTTTGAATATTCTGACGAATGGCAATGGGCAGCTATCGGCCGGGACTCTGTAGGACTGATGCTTGCAATGCCTAATGAGCACACGCCTTACACAGGTCCGTCATTTTCAGGTAGCTTTTATATCAAGGTAGATGATGTGGATACACTCTGGGCGGAATTGAAGAATAAGGTGGAAGTCGTGTATGGTATTGATAATTTCGACTATGGCATGCGCGACTTTGCTATCAAAGACAATAACGGCTTCATGCTGCAGTTCGGGCAGGATATTACATCGCCATCAGCTGAAAAACTGGAAGTATAGCAGCGCCAAAGCTGCGGCCGTCATCAGCAGCAAAGTGATACCACCGAGTATATTGGATCGTTTGCTGTTTACATGTACGCCCATTATCGCTTTATTGTTACAGATATGCAGGATGATGGCAATGATCACCGGGGCAGTTAATCCGTATAGTATGGCTGAGTAGAGTAGTGCCTTTATGGGGCTTATCCCTGCACTGTTCATTAATAACCCTGCTACAAGCGAGATAGCAATGATCAGGTAAAAACCTTTGGCTTCATGAAATTTTTTATCCAGCCCCATTTCCAACCCGAATGTTTCTGAGAATATATAAGACAAAGACCCGCTGAGTACCGGTATAGCCAGCAACCCAGTACCTATCACGCCTATTGCAAAAAGATAGTACGCCATATCGCCAGCCAGTGGCTTTAATGCCGACGCGGCCTGTTCTACTGTATCTATTTTGTGGATGCCCCCACTTGCCAGCACTGATCCGGAGGTAAGGATAATGAAGAACATCACAATATTAGAGAACAGCATGCCCATGTTCACATCTGTTTTCATGCTTCTGAACATTCGTCGGCTGGGTACCATTACTTGCTCATGGCCTTTCTGCAATTCTTTCAGTTCTTCAACCTCCATTGTTGCCTGCCAGAAGAACAGGTAAGGGGATATCGTGGTACCCAATATTGCCACTAGTACACCCAGGAAGTCTTTGTCAAAGGATATGTGCGGAATAAGCGTGTGCTTAATAACTGATGCCCAGTCTGTTTTAGTAATGAACGGCACAACCAGGTAAACCAGCAATACCATGGCCAGGTATTTAAGTATTGACGCTATACGCCTGTACGGAAAGTAGATAATACAAGCCAGCAAAAGAATGGTAAATGCTATACTGAAGTATTCAGCTTTTACATCCGGAACTATAAGATTGGCCACTGCACCCATGCCTGCTATGTCGGCACCTATATTCATCACTATCGCCGGAAAGCTAAACAGCAGCATGGTATAGAGTACCCATCTTGGGTAGTATTGTTTTAATACACTGGTTAGTCCCTGCGATGTTGCCATGCCTATCCTTGCGCACATCTCCTGTATGGCAGCCATCAGCGGAAAAGTGATGAGTGCTGTCCATAACGTGCCAAATCCATATTGCGCTCCTGCCTGGGAGTAGGTGGCTATACCGGACGGGTCATCGTCGCTCGCCCCTGTAATGAGGCCCGGACCTAATTTATTTAAGAACCTTGATAAACGTGATTTTTCTTTCCGCTCCGGCAACATCTGATAAAGATATATTTTATAGTATTCAATAGTTGCCTCTTGCAAATGATTTAGGTCATGTTTTGCCTCGTTATTGTCATTCCTCTAGTTACTAAATACCATTCGTTTAGATTGGATCACTGCTCCGTCAATGATAAGGGTATATATGTATGTACCGCTGGCATTGTAGCCATGTTCGTACATGATCTCGTTGATGCCATTGTTTAGTGTAATGGTATTGCGTTTTACTTCTCGCCCGTTTATATCCCTTATAGAAATGTATGCTTCCTTATAAGCAATAGGGTTATTCACTTTTACTGATATCATAGTAGCCTCATCTGCCGGGTTCGGTTGATTTTGCAGCAGTTCTACTGAGGGTTGCTCATAAGTAACAATATTAGTGGCGTTTACCGGGCCTACACGCACTGTTGTTTCTGTTGAGAACAGGCTTTCTACATTCAGATCATTTACTGATGCCACACTTATGATATAATTACCGGGTGCTATGTTAATGGTGGCGGTATTGGTGCCGGTGAAAGTATATACGGTATCCCAGTCATTAGTTGTGGTACGGATACCCACCCTGTATTTAGGGTGGCCCGTTTCTTCAGTGATGTTGATGATCAGGTTGCCGCCGGTGCTGGTTGCTGTAAAGTCAGGTGTTGCCGGGCTTATGCCTATCATGCCTGCTGCTATACCATTGATCACAGTGTTTCTTGCCAAGTAGTTGAAGTCTACAAAGAAGGTGTCAGTTATACCGTCACTATTTGCGTCTATGCCTAGGCTGTCTGCCGATGTATGTTGCCTGTCTGTATAACCCGGGTCTGATACATCTGCATCGCCCGATTCATTCTGTGCCGTCAGGCGGATAGAGGTATAGCCCATCTGGCGGAATGGGATGTGGTCGCCGCCACGCCCGCTGCGGTCCTCAGGTGTCATAATGTTGATGCCCATCGGTACTGCTGCTATCGGTCGTATCATTTCATTGTATTGCAGCTTCATGTATCTTACCAGCCCTTTGTGTGGCGAGTTGTACCCGCCGTTTGAAAATAGGCGTACATGAGTGCTGTCTATAGCAAGATAGCCTGGGCAGCCGGGAGGCGAAGAAGTGTGACCGCAATAAATACCGCCTACTACATCATTGTTCAGCACTGCTTTTATTTTTATGCCATGCTGTTGTGCATAGCTGGCAAATGCCTGCGCCCCATCCAGTCCCTGTTCTTCGGCAATAGTCAGTAGAAACACTATGGTATGGTCAAAGCTGAACCTGCTCATTATCCTCGCCAGTTCCATCACGAGGGCAGTTCCGCTCCCATTGTCTTCCATGCCCGTTGCAGAGCATCCTGTGTCGCAGAGGCCGGTACACCGGCTGTCCATATGTGCTTCTATAATGATGATCGATTTATCCGTGGTATCCAGCCCGGGTAATACTGCGAATACATCCCTGTGTTGCATCACCCCGCATATGTTTTCGTCAAACTGCAGGTAGGATGGTATCAACCTGTTGTCGTTCCTGTTGCTGAATTCTTTGAATTTCGAATATGCCCACCTGCGTGCAGCACCTATACCTTGCGTGGCAGATAAAGTATCAGAGCCTGTATTCCTGTTCCGGAAACTTTCCAGCATATCCAGGTAGGCATGCAGGGAGTCCGGTGAAACTCCGCTATTCAACCCTTTGCTGATAGTATCCGGTGTGTTCTGCACATATATCGGGTGAAAGAAATGTGGATTATACTTACCCATCATGATCTTCGCTGCCAGTGTATCTGTGCAGGTGATATTAGTTTGTGCCGGTGCTGTGTAGGCGGTAATAGCCACAAGCATGACGGTAAGCAGGTACTGTTTCATGATCTGGTAATTTTGTAAGGTGAATTTACATAATATACGTTAGAGCAGCAGGCGTTTTTTACTTTTGCACCATGCAGCCCATTGTACGCCTGATACAGAAAGAAGATAATTCAGAGATAGCCCGTATTATCAGGGCAGTCCTTACAGAGTTCAATGCGAACAAACCCGGAACTGTTTATTATGACCCCACAACAGACGACTTGTACACGCTATTCTCCACTCCTCTTTCTGAGTATTGGGTATTAGAACTGGATGGTGTTGTAGTAGGAGGTTCAGGCATATATCCTACGCGCGGGTTACCTGGGGGTTGCTGCGAATTGGTAAAACTATACCTGCTCCCTATAGCACGCGGAAAGGGGTATGGAAAGATGCTGATAGAAAAGTGCTTTGCAAGTGCCGCTAAGTCTGGCTTTTCAAAAGTGTACCTGGAGACAATGCCTGAACTAAAGATGGCTGTTGGTCTTTATCAGCATTGCGGCTTTCAATATCTCAATGGGCCGTTAGGAGATTCAGGCCACTTCGGTTGCGACCTGTGGATGATCAAAGACCTATAATTTCTGCCCCTGTACCGCAATATTAAATCCCGCCTTCTGCACAGTTTTTTGTGCACCCTTGTCCCACAGCAGTGGATTGGTGTGGTTTAGGTGAATGAAATAGACCTTTGATATTGTTGTCTTACCTATATTAGCAAACAGGCTTATTGATTCTTTGATAAAAGGGTGGGGCACTTCACTCATTTTTCTGCCGGGCAGTTCATTTTCGTCATAAAATGTTCCGTCTATCATAGCTACATCACATTGCTGCACTGCGTCTGTTATATTTGTACTCCATTTATCCTATTTGTTGATGTCGGGTATGAACAGGTATTTTTTTCCCTTAACAGTTATCCTGAAGCCCGCTGTCTCAGAGTACTCATCCCTGTGTGGTACAGTAAATGCGGTGATTTGCACTGCATCTGAAAGACTGCTGGCGTTATCTGTCCCAATCT
>CAYZKL010000050.1:0-4085 GCA_964478855.1 uncultured Flavipsychrobacter sp. | reverse complement strand
TTCAGCATTATATTTTCCAGTTTTTCCAGTTGGCTCCACGGTCCGTTATTTTGCAGGTATGCTTTCATCTTGGGTAGCACATACACAGGTATCTTGCTTGTATTCATTACCTCCCTGCCCAGCTCCATCAGGCCGGTATAGTGGCCAATATGAGCGTGCGTAATAAATATACCATCAGGCAGGTAGTTATAACTACTATCGGTCAGTTCACGGAAATATTGCAGCTGTTCTTTTATATCCGGCGTAGCTTCTATCAGCCACCATTTTTTTGTTGCCGGGTCTACTACGGCAAGCGATACCACGTATTTTTTCAAAGCAGGGTTGCGCCATGCAGGCGCGCAGCACTTTTTGGTGCAGCCCATATGCGGGTAGCCGCCATCCTGCGCAGTGCCAAGTACCAGTACGTGAGGTGCATTAACAGACTGAGCATGGGCATGTATGCCCATGCTCAGTAATATCGCAACCAAAACGTGTTTGATCATTAATTAAAGATATGCTGAATTATGCAGATCAGTGTTCCAGCGCACCCAGGTATCTTTCAGCATCCAGTGCTGCCATACAGCCACTGCCAGCAGCGCTTACTGCCTGCCTGTATATCTTATCCTGTACGTCGCCGCAGGCAAATACGCCTTCTATATTTGTCTTTGTAGATCCCGGCTGGGTGATAAGGTAACCCTGATCATCCATGTCCAGCATTCCTTTGAACAGGCTTGAGTTTGGCTCATGGCCTATAGCCACAAAGAACGCCTTTATTGGTACGATGCTTTCTTCGTTGGTCTTATTGTTTAGGATCCTTACGCTGTCTACTTTGTTTTCGCCCAGTATCTCTACTGTATCTGTATTCCAGTATACTTTTATGTTTGGTGTTTTCAGCACGCGCGCTTGCATCACCTTGCTTGCCCTCATTTCCTCCCTACGGATGAACATGTGTACATTGCTGCATATTTTAGATAAATACAGTGCTTCTTCACAAGCGGTATCGCCTGCACCTACTATCGCCACATCCTGGTTTTTAAAGAAGAATCCATCGCATACGGCACATGCCGATACGCCATGGCCGTTCAGTCGCTGTTCCGACTCCATACCCAGCCATTTGGCCGATGCGCCTGTAGCTATGATCACGGAGTCAGCCTCTATCCACTTCTCTTCGTCAATCTCTACCTTAAATGGCCGTACCGAAAGGTCAACTTTCGTGGCCAGTCCCCAGCGTATATCTGCGCCCATGCGTTGTGCCTGCTGTTCAAAATCCACCATCATCTGCGGGCCCATTACGCCGTTAGGGTAGCCCGGGTAGTTCTCTACATCAGTAGTAATGGTAAGTTGTCCTCCCGGTTGTAGTCCCTGGTATTGTACCGGGTTCAGGCCGGCACGTGCTGCATATATCGCTGCGGTATATCCCGCTGGTCCTGATCCTATTATAAGGCAATGTACTTTTTCGTTTTCGCTCATTTTTTCTATACTTTTTGTGCGTGTATCCGCAGATACAATTATTTTTTTTTCAGTCTAAAGATGCAACATTTTTTGGAAATCGGGTAGGCCTGCAGTTAGTGCGGTACTACTATGGTTTTTAATACTGTACCATAGCCTTCCCATACGCCCAATCCTCCGTTCGAGATATTCGTTCGTAAATTGATAGGTGAGGCAAAAGGATTGCCTACTGAATTGCCTGCATAGATATAAGAATCCCAGAAGCTATATACCTTTTTATCTATCTCACACCATTTCAGTGTTACCTCATCACCTGGGAAAAAGTAGATCAGCGAATCCGAGTTCTCCGTTGTGCTGTCATCATAACCCGCATACAGGTCAATGTTGGATATCACTTTACCATTCACTACTTCATCGCTGAATATACCGGAAGGGTAGAAGTTCTCTTGGTTCCTGCGGGTGAAATAACGTACGTAGTTGCCTATCGTATCCGGATCAGTATAGTTCGCAAACAATTGCCTGGCACTGTCGGGGGTATTGTCACGCCTGAATGTAGGGTCTCCGAACCACATAGTATCCACCGCTTTGGGTGCAGGTATCTTCGTTACAGATGTGTAGGTCTTGCCTTCATAGGTAATGGTCAGGGTATAGAATTTGCCTACTTCTCCAAACATCAGGTTAGCCAGGTTAGCGGTATCAACACTATAAATGCTGAATGTGTTATTGCCGGTAGTATCCAGAGAGTACTCCCTGAGTTTAATTGTCTTTAATCCGTCAGATACCGTTACATCCGCACCATGTATAAAGCTGTTCTGTAAAGTGCCAAGATCAACTTTCGAGAAAAAGCCTATTGTTTTGGTGAGTATTACGTAAGGCGGCAGGTTTGTTTCTATCGTACCCTGCACCACTAGTTGGTCAGGCGATTTGTTCAGGTTTATTTTTACCTCTTTTTCACACGACGTGAGCGAAAGCAATAGTGCGATAACTGCTATAACAGGAAGTAAACCAAAACCTTGTCTTGTATGGATCATGTGTATCAGAAAAGTAGGCAAAGATAAGAATTCGCTCCTACACTCACTGATACCTGTATCAGTATAAAGTATTAATTAACATACTTTCCGTCCGGTGAATACATTACAGGCAACAGTTTATGATTTTTCTCAAAGTAATCATACCCTGCTTTCAGGCTGGCCCAGAATTGCTGCCGTACGGGGTCATTAGGAAACTCCCTACCCAGGTAGCTCATGCCATTCTTTGTTAATCGGGTAGGGAAGATATGCACCGGTATATATTCCTCTCCGCTTAGTTTTGCATTCAGACACACTGTGTACAATTCTCTTATTCCGTCATCTGTCATAGGGACGCATCCCACTGTTACGCAACCACCATGTATATATATATGCCCGCCGATATTGATCTTATTGTTGAGCTGGTCCGAATAATTTGGGTAGTTAAGTAGTAACGAAAGGTAGTACTCACTTCTCGGATTGAATTCTTCTATGAAATAATATCCTTCTGGAACCTGCCTGTCTCCTTCATGCTTTTTAGGCCCCAGCAGGCCCGATATGGCACATATGTGGTATGTTTTCACCAGTTTATATTCACTGCTTTCATTGTTTCTGGCCCAAAGTTCCAGTTCATTTTGCGATTTAAAAGCACGCAGGTAAATGTCTTTACAGGGGTAGGTGATGTTCTTTCTATAGAAATCTTTACTTACAGTATCATTATACCTGCTCCATGCATCCGACACACGGGGGCAGGAAAACTGGAAATTTTTGAAAGATTGTGGGTCAGTCTGGGCAGTAACATTACCGGTAATGCTTAGTATAAGCAAACAAACAGGGACAAACCATCTATTATTCACAATCACCATATTAGGTATTTCGGTAGCAATACAAATATAGCAGTTGCTGTCTGAATATTTTCCTAAAATAAATAGCGGGGGCTACATGCCCCCGCTATCACTTTAAACCACTTGTATTTTAGTGTTGTACCTGTATTTTGCTGTTGTAGTTAACTGATGCAGATTTAACACTGATGATATACATGCCGTTGGTCAGGGCGCTCAGGTCAGCCTGTGCAGCACCATTACCGCTGGTCATATTGATGTTTGATTTGAATACTTCACGACCGGTAACATCTGTTACAGATATAGTTGCTTTTTCTGTAGCAGTTGTTTCCCACTGGATGTTCAGTTTGCCGTTAGTTGGGTTAGGATAAGCAGTAATAGAAGTATTACCTGTGTTTACCTGGCCAACGCCTGCATAGATAGGAGTGATCGTTTTAGAAACTGTGTGCTGTATAAAGCTTGCAGCAGTCAGTGATGGTGCAGCAGTTGTAAGGTTGATGCTGTTATATGAAGTAGTAAGATAGTTCATTGCTTCAGGGAATACCTTGTAAGTCTGGCCTACAGGCAGGTTGTTGAATGAATAGTTACCGCTTGCATCTGTTTTGGTCTGCTGTATGATGGTATTGGTAGTTGTGTTGATAACATATACTGCCAGTCCAACTGCTGGTATTGCTGTAGATGTACCCTTGTTTGCACCAGTAGTTACGTTACCTCCTATGAAGCCAGGGCCTGTAGTTGGTGTACCAAATGCCATCGTGATGTCTTTGTTGATATCACCTGTTCCTGCTACGTGGTTGATAACAGTTGC
>CAYZKL010000049.1:25258-28587 GCA_964478855.1 uncultured Flavipsychrobacter sp. | reverse complement strand
ATTCTCCGGATACCATGGTTTACGTAACGGCATAGCAAGATCGAGGCGGAGTATCAGTATCTTAAAATCAAAACGGAAACCGAAGCCGGCATCAACTGCTAGCTGCTTATAGAAGTCACTTGTAAACTTACCACCCGGGAATGCCGGATTTGCCCGGTATTGCCAGATGTTACCAACATCGCTGAATACACCTACATTGATGAATTTATATACGTGCTGCCGTAGCTCCAGGTTGAATTCAGCCTTTATGTCGCCCAGGGTTTCTATATAACTGGTGGTCTGGTTAATGTTAACGCCATTGAAAGTTCCCGGTCCTACAAGCCTCGATGGAAACCCCCTGAGATCACTGTTACCACCCGCCCAAAACTGCTTGATATTAGGCAACTGGCTGGAATTACCGTAAGGAATACCAAGGCCTGCCAGCACACGTGTAGCAACTATTGTGGCGTTTGATATCCTGAAGTAGTACCTGAAATCAGGCTGCAACTTGATGTATTGTGCGTAAGTATTACCAAATAAAGTTTTGGGGTTACTTTCGTAATCTGCCTTTTGCAATATGCCAAGTATGTTACCGGACAGATCTATGAGCCCGTCGAAGTAAATAGAATGCTTCCTGGGTGATTTATTCCGTTGAGAATTATAGGTGAACTGGTATGTAGGCCCTACAATGATACCATTGAAGAACAGGTTGCCATACAGCAGGTCCAGGTTTTCAGGATTGCCTAAAGTGTCTGTCTTCACATATGTAAAATTGACAGGGTAGAACTGGTGCGATTTTCGAGTATTCTCTTTCCAGTCATAACCATAAGATGCAGTGTATGAGTTAATACGCAGCAAGTCTGTTTCCGATTCAAAATTGTATTTCAGCTTAATGATACTGCGAGGCAGGAACTGGCTGCTGGTTTGTATATCAATAAACGGCACCACAAATCTCGGTGTAGCCAGGTTAGCCTCAAGTCCGAAGTTGTAGATATTAGGCAACTTCACTACTCCGCTGTATTGCGACTCAAAGCCTCCGTTTATTTTAAACATGAGCTCTTCAGCACCCTTAAATGTATTTCTGTTTCTCCAGCTAACGCTTCCTTTTGACCCAGCACGGTTATCATTCTGTGTTATGGCACCTATCTCAAACCTGAGTGATTTTTTTGGGTATGGGGTCAAATAATAATACACATCAAGCATTGTGTCACTAACCGGTTCAAACCTGTTTTTCACAAACTTGAATGTACCCAGGTTCACCAACCTGCTCAGCGACTTGTTCTGATCCCTCAAGCTGTACAGATCTCCTTTTTCAAAGATCATTGCTTCCGAGAATAGTCTTGGGTTGTACGTTTTCTTCTTGTCTATGATCTTGTAATTGTCATACACTACTATTTCATCCTTTCCTGTATCCTGTCGTTTACCTCTCAGCCGATAATTGGCATAAATGTATATGTCGTTGATAGAATAAGCCTTGTAGGCCTCCTCCGGTATTTCCCGGCTCTTCAGTTTCACATACATATTCACTTTGTGATCGCCGATCGATGTGTCTGCGATCACCAGGATATAATCTGGCTTAAAATAGAAGTACCCTTTGTTTTTAAGTGAGTTATCTATTCTTACGCGCTCTGCTTTTATCACATCCAGGTTATAGGATGAGCCCGGTGTAAGCATTGTTTTATTGAACCTTCGGGTGATGGCTTTAGAGATCGGCGTTGAATCCTTCCTCAGCATCACTTCATTGATTCTATACTGCGGCCCGGTGGTAATATCAAACACAGCTGTCGCCTTCCTTTTTTTAGTAGTATCAAAATGTGCAGATGATTTCGCATTGAACAAACCCCTGTTCTGCAAAAAGTTCACCATTATTTCTTTGTTGGTGTTCAGGTTCACGGTACTGGTCAGCACCGGTGGTTCGCCTACCTTAGTACGCAGCCACCGCCTGATGCCCTTTGTCTTTTTGGTATCTGCGGCAAGATTATACATGGTGAGTTTTAATCTCATACCCAGGGTCTTACTGTTTGTCTTCGGACGAACTAATCCTGCAAGGTCATTCCTCAGTAGTTTTTTTTCTTTGGCACCTATCTCATTGTCCACTATGTGTACCTTGCTACCCTTAAACAGGCTTTCGCCCGGTGGCAGATGCTTGCTGTTGCTGCACGCAGTGGTCAGCATAGCCATCAGGACAAGTAACAATATGTAATTCTTAACGCTCAACATGTTTCACTATCAATTATCGTCGGTACTTTTCTTTTCAGCTTCCTTATTATTGTTGTTCCCTTTATTATCACCCTTATTATTTCCTTTATTATCGTCACCGCTACTTCTGTTTTTCTTCTTTTTAAATATCTGCTTGAACTTGTTATAGTCCACACTAACTATAAAGTTAACTCCGGTTTCCGTTACAAATCCCTGCAGTACACCTTCATTATAGGCACGCCTGTATCCTCTCACCGTATATCGCCCGTCCGATGTAAGCTGGTAATCCGCTGCAAGGTTAGATGGAACGTAGTTACTCTGTGCATTATTGGTCTGTTGTGGTCCTTCCAGTTCAAAGTTATTACCTAGGGTCAGTTTCAACCGGTCATTCATTAACCGTTTTGATGCGGACAGGTTAAGGTCTGTGCGCTGGCGCATATCACCCGTTGTATAGTCTTGCGTGGTAGCAAGGTCGGCAGATATGTCTACTCCTTTCACAAACCTGCCCGCTGCCTGGTTCAGCTGCTCTCCTATGAATGTGCTGACACTCTGCAAAGCAGTAAAACCAACACTAGCAGACGCCTCAGAACTGAACGGATCATCTGATACGAAACGGTTGAGGATAAGAATAGCGAATACTTGTTTATTGAGCTCGGAGGTATCAGTACGTATCTGGCTCAGCTTACCACGTATCAGTTCTATCTGGTCTGTGCTGAGCGGATATACTTTATTTTCCGGCAGTACGATATCGAAAGTAAGTATCGGTTTTAATATCGGTCCCCTCATATGCAGCTTCACATCAAACGGTAATCGCTGCTTGTAATAATTAAGTTGTGCAGGGTCAGATACCTGGCGCTGTACAAGGTCATATGCCGGGGCAATGGCCTCGTACACTGCTGTTACATCGAGCATTGCACCCTTTACAGGATCACCTGCAAAAGTGATACTGCTGCCATCCTGTATGTTGAACTTACGTTTAATGA
This sequence comes from uncultured Flavipsychrobacter sp., assembly GCA_964478855.1. GTDB lineage: Bacteria > Bacteroidota > Bacteroidia > Chitinophagales > Chitinophagaceae > Nemorincola. Next base: position 25,426 of record CAYZKL010000049.1, on the reverse strand, counting down.
AATTGTAGCTGAATTGGTAAGAACCGGCACTCAGGTCATAGTTTCCGGTAAGGCTGATCGTTCCGCCGGGTGTTACGGCCGCATTCAACGTGGCATCACCCTTTACACTCAAAAAATCTCCCGATGCCTGGTCTATAATAAGGCTGAACTGTGCTGCCTTGTCCACGC
>CAYZKL010000049.1:17787-25248 GCA_964478855.1 uncultured Flavipsychrobacter sp. | reverse complement strand
GTCTGTCTTTTTGGGTGCCAGCACATTCCTGCGGGCAGTATCTTTCATATTCACAAACGCTACGATCCCCTTGCGTGATTCCAGTTGCGGATTGCTTTCAGGTGTCACCACGGTAAAGTTAGTGCCCTTCAGCACGTTCAGCGATCCATCAACCTTTGGTGCAGATGGAGTGCCCTTTACATCAAGGTTAGAGGTAAGGTAGAGGTCCCCGTAGTAGTCTTTATTATCCTTTATGGTAGAGTGTATCAGCCTCCAGTTCTTAGCTTTCAGGTTCAGATCCAGGTCCGGGTTAGATAGGTTGGTAGTATTCACTGTGCCGGAGAATGTACCTTTATTGCCCGCACTGTCCAGTATATTGAAGTTATTAAGGTTAAGTCCGGAATTGGTAAATGTGATCTTTTCATTAGGCATTTTAAAAGCAGCATTCAGCCTGCTGATGGTAGTGGTCAGGTTATCGGTACGCAACTCACCGGTTATCTTCGGTGCGGCGGCTGTGCCTTGTATATCCAGGTTGCCACGTACAAAACCATTGCTGTTCTTTATCTCTCTCTTTGCTATAGTTTCAAAGCTCTTTACTTCAAGGGCGTTCACATCCAGCTTCATGTTAAAGTCGTTGCCATTAACAGGTTTCATATAATAGCTGCCTGCAAGAGTAATATCATTGCCATGTCCTTTCAGGTCCACTTTTGCTTCCAGCTCTGTTTCCGACTTCGTGGTCACATGCACTTTCAGGTTACCCAATGTATCCCCAAGCACCGATAGATTTTGTATGTCCACGTCGCCGGTGATAGAAGGCGATGGCGTTATCTTTTGTATAGTAATAGCGGCACCCAGTATTCCGTTTACTGATATAGTATCAGTCGGGCTCGCCATTTCCGTAATGTTCGATATCAGGAAGTTCGAGATATCTACATTCAGTGGTGTATTAGGCTTCGATTCCACACTGTTAGCCTTAAGGAACTGGCCACTGTTACTGATGTTGAAATTACTTACATAGAAACTGCCATCACCCAGTACTATACGGTTTGGCTGTGCCACATCCCAGTCTTTATAGTTCAGCTTCAGTCCGGGCAGCAGGCGCACAACCTGCGTATCACCTGTCATGCTCATATCAGCCTTCAGCGCAAACTGTTCTACTCCGGCCCTGTCAGACAGGCTCACATTAGCAGTGATCTTGTCCTGGTCCAGGCGACCATTGATATTGGTAGCATATGCGGCAAAGTTGCCCTTCCTTACCTGGTCTGCTGTTATCTTGTAGGTGAAAGCAGAATCAACACCTATTACATCTATCACACCTCTCTTTACTATGTTGCTGTCATATACGAGATCCGGTATCTCTACATGCAGGTTCAGGTCTGATGGCGTAAGCGAGGCGTCTATATGTATGGAGTCAAAAGAAGTAAGTCCCGGCAGTATGCTATGCAGCATAGGCTGATCCGTTACATGCGCCATTACTTTCAGGTCATAATTGGCGGGTATTGTGGTTGTATCTTTTGGGGTAACCACTACGGCTACGTTGCCGGTGCTGTCTTTTGCAATAGCCTTCTGAAAATTATTGTGTCGGTCAATATGCTCCTGCACTATCGCACCTATCTTGGTAAGTGGTGTCTTACCCCTGATAGTTGCCTGTAGCGGTCCAAGATCAGCAATGATATTCTGTCCGGTATCCGCACTAGGGCGGGATATTACATACATGCTATCCATGTAATACCTTTTGCCATTAGCGGTAATTGTAGGCTGCCGCCATACAAATGTTCCCTTCGGGTAATCAGGATTCAGTTCAGGAAAGTCAAAATTAATGATACCTCTCGCTCTGAATTCTGACTTATATAAATTCAGCGCCTGCAGGTCTATGCTGTCTATATTGATATTGCCACGGGCTGCTGCGTACCTTCCGCTGAAATCGCCATGAGCATCTACTTTCAGCCGTACGTTCGGATCAGCAGATGTCATTACAATGTCGCCCTTCTGTTCTGCCACTTTACCCATCAGCGTTATACTGTGATAAGGGTAACCTTTCACTGTAGCATGTGCTATATCACCTGCTACTACGGCATTCATTGTTTTTATGTCAAAGCTTTGGCCTTTTAAACCAAGGTTTGCGGTAACGGTACCAAGCAGGGAGTCTTTTTTCAGTATCCGACCTATGTTCAGTTTATCTGCACGTACCATCAGGTCATAGGCTTCCTTGCCCTTTCCCGGCGACATAGCCAGCGAACCTTTGATATAAGCCATACCATCTGTGCTTACCAGCAGCAGGTCCGGGTTATAATCTTCGGCTGTGCCTGTTATATCACCGGACAACGCAAACTTATCGGGCAGGCGAATGGACGACAATACAGTATCTGCCACCACCTGCGCTATATCATCCCTTGATGATTGCAGCTTGGTGATATGCAGGTTATAACTCAGGTTCTTAGGTTCGGGCAGGCCACTTAGTCGGCCATTCAGTATTATTTCCGTATTGCTGAATGCCGCAAGGTTCAGCTTTTTGATATTTAGATTATCCAGGTAGCCGGATAATGATGTTGTTATCTTGATGTGGCCGTTCCTGTTCTTGTACAGCAGTTCCTGCTTTTCCAGCATAGGCACAAACAGCAGCACATCTTTGATACCTATGATGCTGTTTTGCAGTTCAGCAACCAACTCCAGCGATTGCGTACGTTTTTTCAGCGAATCCAGCGAAGGGTAGTGTACCTCTATATGGTCCCTTAGCAGGGTATTGGGTGTATTCAGGTAAAGTTCTTTAAGCGTAGCACCTTGCGGATCGTACCGGAAAACTGTGCGCAGCTCCCTTACCTTCAGCCCGCTTTGCTCCGTGGTAGCACAATATTTTACCCTGCCCGAAATAGTATCTGTAGTGTACAGGAAATCACCGAGTCCCAAAGATGTCTTCTGGAAGAACATGTGCGAGAAGTCCATGCCCGACTTCAGCCTCGGCATAGACTCATTATCCATCTTAAAGCTTACACCTCTCAGGTCTACATCTTTTGCATTCACATGCCATCCTTCTACGCTGTCCTTCTTGATGATGGTATCTATAAATGCGGGTGTAGTGGTACGATTACCCATGAACAATACGATGTCCGAATTGTCAAGAGCAAGCTTCTTTACATTGATGCGGTTATCATCCAGCCCGAATTTGTCGAGCTGTAACTTCAGCCCTCCCAGGTTCAGCCCGAATAAAAACTTGTTGAGGTTGTCGTTATAGTTGAAAACGATACGCTGCATGTCTATATCATCACCTTGCAATTGCAGTTTGGTCTTTTTATTGCTCTTAGGTTTAGCAGGCAGGTAAGAAGTGTCCTGTTGATACTTTAGCTGCAATCCCGATATGGTCAGTTCCTTGATATGGAAAAGCATTTCCTCCAGGTCCAGCTTTTTCATTTTCAGGTCGAGGTGTTCCAGGTCAGTTGCCACGGTCATGCCCCCTGTCTGGTCCTCCATATGAAAATGGAAGTCATCGATCTTTACCCGGTCCAGGTTTATGGCCAGCGATGCCGATGAGGTATCCTTTACCTTGGTAGTATCCTTTGGCTCTTTACTGGCAAATGCGTTAATGATGTAGGTGAAGTTGAAATTCGTATCCGGCATGTTGCGGTATATGTGCGCATGCACACCTTTCAGCACCAATTGCTGCACATCCACCTTTTTCTTCAGTAGTTGCAGCATGGCTATATTCACTTTCAGTTCCTGTACTGCCAGCAGGGTATCGTTTGCCTGGTCCATGAACAGTACATCTTCCAGCACTATATATTTCGGCAATCCATAACCCAGGTGGCCTATGTGCAGTTCAGTTTTCAGCTTCTTTTTCAGGAATGCCTCAGCCTTGCCCCTCACAAAATTCTGCCCGCCCGGAGTATTCAGGTACACTATAACACCGATTAGTAGCAATATTATGCTGCCTAATATATATAGTGTGATTTTTAAGACTTTACGCATGTGTATTCATATCTCCTTACAAAAATTATACCCGCCCTGTTTTACACATATATTCAATCATCAACTAATTAAATATTTGTCAAATATAGGCATTAAAAAAGCGGCAGGAAGTCCTGCCGCTTTAATTAACATTGTGCACAAAACTTAGTCGCGGATGTCCATTTCCCTGATCAGGTTGCTGGCATGTCCCATCTTGTCTATCAGGAACAATACATAACGGATATCGCAAACGATCGTCCTCTTGTATTTTTTATCAAAAGCTATATCACCGCTCATTGCTTCCCAGTTACCGTCAAATGCGGTACCTATCAGCTCACCGTAAGCATTCATTACAGGGCTGCCCGAGTTACCACCGGTAATATCATTGGTAGTGATGAAGCAGGTATGCAGCGTACCATCAGCATCTGCGTAGCGGCCGTAATCCCTTTCGTTATACAGTTCTATAAGTTCCTTTGGAGCGTCAAACTCATCGCTGCCCGGTTTGTACTTGGCTACAAGGCCATCCAGGGTAGTGAAGTAGTTAGCATGTACACCATCCTGTGGATCGTAGCTCTTTACCTTACCATAGGTTACACGCATGGTAGAGTTAGCATCAGGGTACATTTCGCCTTCGTTCTTCTGCAACAGCTCTTTCACATACTGTCGGCTCAGGTCTGCCTTCTTCGATGCGAAAGCCTCAACCTTAGGCTGGTTCTTAGCATTATAGTTTTTCACAAAGCTGATAGACATTGTTACAGCAGCATCATTTTTCAGCTTGGCAAAAGTAGGTGCGTCGCAGAACTTGTTGAACTTGATGCTGTCTGCAAGGAAGGTATGAGCAAATACATAATCAGCATATTCGGTAAACGAATTTCCCGTGAAGCAGCAATCCTTGCCTTTACATTTTATCTTGTTTTCTTTGTTGAAGACCACTTTTTCAAACACATCAGGCTGCTGGTCTTTAGGTACATTGTTGTAGTACAGTTTCAGCATTTCAGCCAGCATCTCTTTTTCAGTGCTTTGGTCATACTCCTTCATGCTGCCTCGGTATGCCGCACGTGCATTAGTGATGTACTTGGTTACGGTATCCTTGCTTATCGGTGTTTTGCTCTTGGTAGCGGCATGCCTTTCATAAGCGTCATACAGTGGCTTCATAGCAGCGCCCAGGCGCGCCATTGCCGATGACCTGAAGCCTTCGCCATAGTACACCGAATGTTTGGCATAAGGTGCATAACCTGCGTAGATGGTACCAAACTGGCCCAGCAGGCCTGCTTCTATATTGTTCTCGCGCTCCCATTTAGAGAATTCGTCTTCTTCCTTGCTACTACGTTCAGGCGTTTCAGTTGTTCTGTCTGGCCTATGTAATATTTCCAATAGTTAGCTATACGAGAGTACAGTGAGGTCAGTTGCAGGTAAGTGCCTTTGTTGGCATCCATGTGGCGGCGCATAATGGCCAGGCGCATATCGCGGCAGGCTACTATCGATGGGTTTACCACATTCACCGCCAGGTCCACACCGTACGATACTTCGTAACGGTTGGTACGGCCCGGGTAACCGAAGATCATAGCATAGTCACCTTCCTTCTGGCCATTGATAGATACCGGCAGGAATTTCTTTGGGTGAAAAGGCACATTGGTAGCTTTGTAAGCCGATGGCTGGTTGTTCTCATCTGCATATACACGGAACATAGAGAAGTCCGCCGTATGACGAGGCCACATCCAGTTGTCGGTATCTCCTCCATACTTACCAAGCGACTTTGGCGGGGTACCTACCAGGCGCACATCAGTGTACCTTTTGTAGATGATCAGGAAGAACTGGTTGCCGTTGAAGTAGTCTTTTACATTAGCTACATACTTGCCACCCTGTGCTTCTTTTTCTTCTATCTGTTTCTTTATTGCTTCAAATTTCTTGTTGAATTCGTCGCCCTTTGCATCGCCCACTGCCGCTTTCACCTGGTCGGTCACATCTTCCATGCGCTGCAGGAACAGTGCTGTTACGCCCTGTGCCGGCAGTTCTTCGCCACGGTTGTGTGCCCAGAATCCGTTGTCCAGCAGGTTGCGCTCTACTGTGCTCAGTGTAGCTATCGCATCATATCCGCAGTGGTGATTGGTCAGCAACAGTCCGTCGCCCGATATCATCTCTGCGGTACAGCCACCGCCAAACTGCAGTATAGCGTCCTTGATACTGCTATGGTTGATGCTGTACAGGTCGTCCTTCGACAGGCGAAGGCCCATGCGCAGCATTTCATCATAGTTCTTGCCTATAAGCATGGGTATCCACATACCCTCATCTGCCCTGGCGCCTTGCAGCATCATGGTGGCTGCAAACAGTAAAATATCTTTTTCATATCCTTTATATAAGAGCAGCAAATGTAATCCTACATTTTGATAAATTATAGGGGGATTAAATGGGGGAGGAGCTAAAAGCAATAGCCCCCGCGGTTTGCAGGGGCTATATAATATTATATCTATTTGATTATCTGTCCATATCTTCCTTTACCATCATCTTGTAAGCTTTCTTACGGGCTTTCTGTTTCTTCCTGGCAGCGCTGTTTGGCCTGTCACGAAACATCTTGCGGCCGATCTTGCTTTCCTTCTTGTGCATTTTCCACTCTTTCTTCTCCGTCTTAGGGCCACGATAGTAACGCTCCTGCGCTATACCGTTACCGGAAATGAACAATGCTATGGCTAATAATACTATTATGATACAGTTTTTCATCAGGCTGATTTGAGTAATAATGGCAAAGTTAATTAATTACTCAAAAAATCATAACTTAAGTGGAACAATTTTATTTAACCTGCGCACCAGTGCTTTATAGAAGTGCACCAGCGGCTTCCGCTTTCATTTGCCCTTTTCCTGTTTCAGGTCCTGTTTGTCGGCTTTCTTTATGGCTTTGCCCTTCTTTTTATGGTCTTGCGGTCGCTGCCGTTCAGGTCTTTCTTTACCATTTTATCGGCCTTTTTCTCCATTTTCCTTTCTTTCTTTTCAGCTTTCGGGCCCTGCACATCCTGTGCATTCATGGTGTTGGCGGATAGCATTGATAGTGCTATAAGCACCGGTAATAACTTTTTCATAGTTGATCTGATTTATGTTGATTTAAATTCCGGGAATGCCGGTACATGTATCCGGGTGCCCGCGCTATCCGATAGCGAAGGAGCCCGGAAAGATGAGTGTACTATACGTTCCCTTTCCTGATAACACCCAGCAAAAACGAAACAATAGCCAATACCAGCAATATATAAATGATATTACCTGCATGCCATGCAAATGCACCTAATGCCCAGCCAATCAGCAGGATTACGGCGATGATATACAATATTGATCTCATGATGATGTTGTTTTAAGTTATATATACCTATAACAACATTGTGCCACGGAATTATTTATGGGTAATTAACCGGCGGGTATTCCTTCAGCACCTTGGCTATGGTATAGGTGCGCATGATACTGCCATAGCGGTACGACAGCAACGCCAGCCCGGTATACGGCACGCGTGGTGCGGCATCCTTTGGCTTAGGCTGCTCCTCTCCGCCCGGCGGG
>CAYZKL010000049.1:2023-17771 GCA_964478855.1 uncultured Flavipsychrobacter sp. | reverse complement strand
TGCGCATTTATGGTGTACGTGATCTTGCCCTTGCTCCTGCTCACAGTAGTATTGGCATTCTGGTGCGGGTTGGTCATCCCCTTGCCATGGGCATCAGCTATGTTCAGCACCACGACCTTCTTGCCTATCCACAGCGTATCGGGTACGGGCTCTTCTGTATATCCGGTGAACACTATGGTAAACACATAATTATCGCCATGGCGGCCCGCTATGCCGCCGCTCCAGCTGTGGTGGGTGGCATCGGCCAGTTTCACCTTTTGCGCCTTCGCCAGCTGTGGCAGCGCCATCAGCAGCATCAGTACCGGTATGCGGAATGTGTTCATGCTTGTGTGTTTTAAGATACAGATCAAAAACAATGCCTTATAATACAGACACCCCCATTTGCACCAGCCCTATCAGCAGGCCCACCAGCGCAGCTCCTATCTGCAGTAATCGTAATTCCTTGCTCATGCCCTTCATCACCAGTTCCTCCAGCTCATTAATAGGGTAGCCTGCTACCTTACTTGCTACCATTTGTTCTATGTCTATCTTTTCGCTCAGCGAGTCGGTGTACTGGCCTATTATCTCTGGCAGCAGGGTAGCTATCTCCTCCATCATGCCTTCCTTTATCTTGTCCAGCGTGCCGCTGCCCACAAACATCGATATGATGGGCATCTTCTCCTTCAGTTTCACCTCCAGGAAGTGGTCCAGGTGTTTTTCTATGGTCGGGTTCAGTTGCCGCAGCAGTTCAGGATCCTTTAGCTGTGCTGCTATTTCGTCAAAATGGATGAGCCCTGCCGCTGCCTTGCCTATCTGTGCCGCTGCCTGAGCCTGTTGCTTAGGCACTATGCCCTGTATGGTCATACCCAATATACGCACCGGCACTCGTGGACGGAACAGCAGCTTAATGGTCAGCCATATAGTTATCCAGCCTGTAAAAGCGGCTATCAGCGGCTGCAGCCAGAACATGATTGTACTCATAAAGCCGCAAAGGTAATTGAACGACCTTAATTCTTTTTATTGGCATACTCTACCGATTTCCACAAGGACAAGTGATAACCGCTTACCTTATAAAAATGTAGCGTATCGCTGTAAAAGGCCGGATTGTTTAGGTTTTTGGCAATGCGGTTGCGTACCGCTTTAGAACTCTTCATTGATCTCATAGCCGTATCGGCAACAACTGCTGTTATCATGGTATCACCTGCCTTGTTCACCCGTATCAGTCGCAGAAAAAAGTATCCCTCTTCTTTCTTTTCTGAAATATACTCACCATGCTCATCCGGAGTATGGTTGTACATAATGTTAAAGAAAGTAGCATCACCTACTTTCGACAAGAATGAACCCCATTGCTGGTAGTGCGCACCTCTTCCATTTCCATCCATTCGGGTTATTGCGTATTCGTGGTCCTGCCTTTTGATGAAATCTTTATAGTATCCTTTTAATGCTTCCAGGTCTTTCCTGAAGTAGAAATGATTAACAAACGCTGTATCCTTAAGGTATTCAGGATCTATGTACGACCGCTTTTCCACACTATCCATAGTAGTCCACCACACTACATGATGAAACAGGTCATACCTGCTTTGCAACAGCATATAATCCTTCTTGTTGGTATCCTCCACGGCCTTCCATATACCCAGCAGTCCTGAGTCTATCTTTACTACCGGATGCTCGTCTATCATATATTTCGAGTAACTCTTACAACTACCTATAACAGCACCTATCAGTAGCAAAGGGATATAGAGCGACAGTCTATTCATAAATACAATTTTGATCATGCAGGGGACACATTAAAGATAAAAAAGAATATTCGGATTTTATAGTGGCGGCACATAACCAAACTCCAACTACTATTAGTAAAACAATTGCCCGAATAGCTTATTTTTGTTGCTCAATCAATATCAGCGGGTGATGCTTTCATTTAACAGCCTGAAGAAGAATTTAAAGAAGGATTTTTCAGGGTTTAAAAAGATCAAAGTAGCCATACTGGCAGACAGCGCATCCCAATTCCTCACCAATGCACTGCGTGGCTACGGCTATGAGCGGCAACTGGACCTGGATATTTATGAGGCTGACTACAACCAGGTAGACCTGCAGGTATTCGATCCGTCTTCAGAGTTGTATACCTTCGCACCCGATTTTATTTTCATCAACCGCAGCACCGAGCGCTTGCTCAAAGATTTCAGCAAAAAGAACAGGCAGGAGCAACTGCAGGCAGCGGAGCAAGTGGCCCGCACCACCCAGCAGTACTACGATATCATTACCGCAAGGCTCAGCAGCAAGGTCATCATCAATACCTTCCCGGAGATCAATGATACCATCTTCGGCAACTTTGCCGCCAAGGTGCCGTCATCATTTACCTACCAGCTACGCCGTACCAACCTGCTGCTGATGGAGCTGAGCCAGCAATGCCCCGCACTCTACATCTGCGATCTGGCCGCACTGCAGTCGGTACATGGTTATCACTTTGTCTTCGACCCCAAGATGTATGTAAGCGCAGACATGGTGTATAGCATAGATTTTCTGCCCTACATAGCACGCCACATCACCGACATAATTCTCAGCAATACCGGCACCTACAAAAAGTGTCTCATTCTAGACCTCGACAATACCACATGGGGCGGCATAATAGGCGATGATGGTATGGAGGGGATAGAACTGGGCTACTTTGGCGCAGGCAAAATATATACAGAACTGCAGCTATGGGCCCGCCAGCTGAAACAGCGGGGCATCATACTGGCCATATGCAGCAAGAACACCGAAGAGATAGCACAGGAGCCGTTCCTCGGCCACCCGGACATGGTGCTGCGCATGGATGATATAGCAGTGTTTGTGGCCAACTGGGAGACCAAGGTGGACAATATACGCTACATACAATCCGTCCTCAACATCGGTTTCGACTCCATGGTGTTCATAGACGATAACCCCTTTGAGCGGGAGATGGTACGCTCTGCCATATCCGGCATATCGGTACCCGAACTCCCCGAAGATCCTGCCGAATACATGCAGTTCCTCCGTGGACTCAACCTGTTCGAGACCGCATCATTTACAGAGGAGGACGAGGAGCGCACCCGCCAGTACCAGGAGGAAGCGCAGCGCAATGTATTGCTGCAAACCTTCGACAATGAGCAAGACTTCCTGGCAAGCCTGGAGATGGTATCTGCCGCAAAGCCGTTCAATGAATTTACCATACCCCGTGTAGCGCAGCTATCGCAGCGGTCAAACCAGTTCAACCTCCGCACCGTTCGCTATACCGAGGAAGATATAAAGCGTATAACAGCGAGCTCGGCACACATCACACTGTCGCTCACGCTGGAGGACCGCTTTGGCAATCATGGCCTGGTGGGCATCATCATACTGGAGGCGCTCGATGCCCGCACACTGTTCATAGACTCGTGGATAATGAGCTGCCGTGTGCTGAAAAGAGGAATGGAGAATTTTACACTCAATACCATTGTGGACATAGCCCGCTCCGGCAATTATGAAACGATAGTAGGGGAGTACCTGCCCACCAAAAAGAACGGCATTGTAAAGGACCACTATGCATCACTCGGCTTTACTCAGTCCGGCGATAAATGGGTGCTTGATGTGGCCGGCTATCAAAATAGACCTACTTTTATAACCAATAAGAACTAACCATGGATTCCAACACTATACTGCACCAACTGAACGAAATATTTACCGACGTACTGGACAACGAGGATATAAAACTACAGCCCGAAACCGTGGCCAAAGATGTGGAAGAATGGGATTCCCTCAATCATATACAACTGATAGTTGCCATAGAAAAACATTTCAAGATACGCTTCACCACTACCGAGATCAATAGCTGGAAGAACGTAGGCGATATCATTAGCTCTATACAGGCGAAGCAGGCATAACCGGTATTTACTTAAAACAAAAAAGAGAGGCAATGCCTCTCTTTTCTATTATGTAGTAATATCAGCTTATAAATTGCCGATCATTTTTTTCAGGTAAACACCATAACCGCTCTTCATATACACGTTGGCCAGTTTTTCCATCTGTGCATCGTCTATCCATCCGTTGCGGTAGGCTATCTCTTCTATACAGCCTATTTTCAGACCCTGACGCTTTTCGATGACTTCGATGAACTCACCTGCTTCTATTAGTGAATCGAAAGTACCTGTATCGAGCCATGCGGTACCACGGTCCAGCACGCCTACTTCCAGCTTGCCTTTTTCCAGGTACACCTTATTGATGTCTGTGATCTCCAGCTCACCACGGTGCGATGGTTTTATTGCTTTGGCGATAGCTACCACATCATTATCATAGAAGTACAGTCCCGGTACCGCAAAGTGCGATTTAGGCTGCTCAGGTTTTTCCTCTATGCTCAGTACTCGGTTATTCTTGTCAAACTCCACCACACCATAGCGTTCCGGGTCATGTACCTGGTAAGCAAATACCACGGCACCATCTGGGTTTGCCTTATTCTTCAGCAGCGTGCCCATTCCCGAACCATAGAATATATTGTCACCTAGTACCAGTGCCGCAGGGTCCTTACCTATAAAGTCTGCACCCAGTATAAAAGCCTGTGCAGGTGTTGTAATGATCAGTATCTCATTGATACCTGCCAGCATCAGTGTAGACAATGGGTAATACACCATCGGCTTGTCATAAACCGGCATCAGCTGTTTACTTACAGCAATGGTCAATGGGTATAAGCGTGTTCCGCTACCGCCTGCTAATATTATGCCTTTCATGGTTATTGTGTGTATTGAGTGTTGTAATACTTCTGATAATCGCCTGAAGTTACGTGGTTGAGCCATTCTTCGTTGGCCAGGTACCAGTCTATTGTTTTGCTCAGGCCCTCTTCAAATGTTACTGAAGGATACCAGCCCAGCTCTTTGTTCAGTTTATTGGCATCAATTGCATAACGGCGATCGTGTCCCGGCCTGTCTTTGATGTAGGTGATCAGTTTTTCTGATGTGCCCGGCTCACGGCCCAGCTTCTCATCCATTTCTTTGCACAGCAGTTTCACCAGTTCTATATTCTGCCACTCGTTAAAGCCGCCTATGTTATAGGTTTCACCGTTCCTGCCACCATGAAACACCATATCTATAGCACGTGCATGATCTACCACATACAGCCAGTCACGGGTGTACTTACCATCGCCATATACCGGCAGTGGTTTGTTATTGCAGATATTATTGATGAACAACGGTATCAGTTTTTCAGGAAAATGGTTCGGTCCGTAGTTGTTAGAACAGTTGGTAATGACGAACGGTAGACCGAAAGTATTGCCATAAGCACGCACCAGGTGGTCAGATGCTGCTTTTGATGCAGAGTAGGGCGATTGTGGGTCATAAGGTGTCGTCTCCAGGAAGAAACCTTCAGCACCCAGCGAGCCATATACCTCATCTGTCGACACATGATAGAAACGCTTACCTTCCATATTACCCTTCCATGCAGCAAGTGCCGCATTCAGCAGGTTGGCAGTGCCCATTACATTGGTCTGTATAAATGCGTTCGGGTTCGTTATCGATCTGTCTACATGGCTTTCTGCGGCCAGGTGTATCACGCCGTCAAACGAGGTTGTTGCAAAAAGGTTGTTGATAGCCTCTGCATCGGTTATGTCTGCCTTTACAAAACTGTAATTCGGCAGGTGTTCTATATCCTTCAGATTTTCCAGGTTGCCCGCATAGGTCAGGGCATCCAGGTTCACTATTTTATAATCCGGGTACTTGGTCACAAATAAGCGTACCACATGAGAGCCTATAAATCCCGCTCCGCCTGTTATCAGCAATGTTTTGTTCATGCCGCGAAAATAGTTTTTTATTCTTAAAGGATGGTCATTTACCATAAGATTATACTATTAACTCCGCCCTTTTCTACCGACAAAACCCCACTGCTCACCGAAAAACGAAGGCCATGTTCTTACCCTTACCTTATTTTTGCAGCTAAATACTCCTTTAACCACGTATAATGGCCCGCCCGAGAACAGAAAGTAAAGATCAGTCACCCAAGATAAAAATATCCAAAGAGTCCATAAAGGAAGCAATGGTGATATTTCGCTATATCCGCCCCTACAGGGGGCAGTTTATAGCCGGTCTTATAGTCATAGCTCTTTCCAGTGCCAATACCATGCTGTTCCCCATCATGCTCAAAAAGCTGATAGACAGTGCCCATGGCGACCTGAAAAGTGCTTATGGTTACAACCCGGGCGTCATTGCCCTTACCATGATCGGCATACTTGCCCTCCAGATGATCATTTCCTACTTCCGTATCTACCTGCTGTCTTCAGTCGGCGAGAATGCGGTGGCCGATATGCGCCGCGATATATACCGCAAAATGGTCATGATGCCCATGGACTTCTTTGCCCAGCGTAGGGTAGGGGAGCTCTCCAGCCGTATCACTGCCGATGTTTCACAGATACAGGATGCGGTCACTACTGTGTTTGCCGAGATACTCCGAGGCCTCCTCACCATGATATTCGGCATAGGGCTCATAATCTATATCAGCCCTAAAATGACCCTGGTAATGCTGTCGGTAGTACCTGTTATCGTGGTCATTGCCTTGATATTTGGCAAATACATTCGCAAAATGTCCCGCACCGTTCAGGACCAGCTTGCCGATACCAATACCGTGGTTCAGGAAACCCTGCAGGGCATCAGCAATGTCAAATCATTTACCAATGAGTGGTACGAACTGGGCCGGTACAACAAGAGCATGGGCAACCTGGTGCAGATGGCCATAAAGAATGGCAGGTTCCGTGGCCTGTTTGTCTCCTTTATGCTCTTCAGCGTATTCGGGGCTATAGTACTTGTTGTATGGTATGGTGTGGGCCTTATGCAGCAAAACCAGCTCTCCTTTGGCGACCTTACAGCATTCGTCGTGTTCACAGCCTTCATTGGCGGCACGCTCACCGGCTTTGCCGACCTGTTCAGCCAGTTTCAGAAGACCCTCGGTGCTACCCAGCACGTCCGCGAACTGCTCAATGAAACAACAGAAGATGTAGCTATTACAGATGTCCCATTGGATGACCGGTTCAGGTTAAAAGGAAATGTATCGCTGCAGCACATCGGCTTCAGCTATCCTTCCCGCAAAGAGGTACAAGTATTGAAGGATATCAGCATAGACGCCAAAAGCGGCCAGCAGATAGCCATAGTAGGGCAGAGTGGTGCTGGTAAAAGCACCCTTGCTTCATTACTGCTCAGGTTCTATCAGCCCGACAAGGGCAGCATACTGTTCGATGGTCGCCCTGCTGCCGATATTCCGCTCACCCAGCTTCGCAAGCAAATGGCATTTGTACCACAGGACATACTCCTGTTTGGCGGTTCTATCTTCGAGAATATAGCATATGGCAAGCCCGATGCTACGGCAGAGGAAGTGCAGGAAGCTGCCCGTAAAGCCAATGCCCACGACTTCATCATGAGCTTCCCTGAGAATTACCAGACACTGGTAGGGGAGCGGGGCATAAAACTCTCCGGTGGTCAGCGGCAACGCATAGCTATTGCCCGTGCTATACTCAAAGATCCTGTTATCCTCCTGCTCGATGAGGCCACCAGTTCTCTCGACTCCGAATCTGAATCGCTGGTGCAGGAAGCCCTTCATAACCTCATGCAGAATCGCACATCGTTTGTTATTGCGCATAGGCTGTCCACCATACGTAATGCCGATAAAATTATAGTGATGGAAGATGGTCTGGTGAAAGAAAGCGGCACCCATACCGAACTGATCAGTATTGAGGATGGCCTGTACAAAAACCTCAATAAGCTGCAGCTATTTGAATCCTGATGACTATTGATTGACCTGTTTATGCGCCTTTGGTGGCACATAAGTGATATGGCGCACGGTATAGTAGGCTGCAATGATCACAAACACTGATCCGAAAAGTAGAGCCAGGTACATATTGAGCCTGGTTTTTTCTATAGGTGGCTGTTTAATAATAGGTCGTTTTATAGGTTGTAAAGAAAATACTTGTTTTACTAATCTGCTTGTTAAAAACAATCGCTTAACATACTCTGTTACATCGATAAAAATGCAAATGCAACTAATGCGAATAATGCTATAATAATGGCTATCGGTATTATTTCATCCTGCAACAGCTTTATCCATTTCTTCTTCTTGCTCATCTTCTTTAAATAAACAATTTATTTTATTAAAATAAAAAACATTTGAACTGATTTTCACAGCTTTTGGAGCAATATATGGGATTGCCTACTATTTTTCAAAAAATAAATT
Organism: uncultured Flavipsychrobacter sp.; assembly: GCA_964478855.1. Classification (GTDB taxonomy): domain Bacteria; phylum Bacteroidota; class Bacteroidia; order Chitinophagales; family Chitinophagaceae; genus Nemorincola. The sequence continues at coordinate 9,593 of CAYZKL010000049.1, read as the reverse complement.
CGACAAACAAAAAAGCAGGTGATTATCGGCAAAAAAATTACTGAGTGTCACGAAAATCATTATTATTTAAAAGAATTTTTTAATTAGTAAATGAGTGTTGTCTGCATGTTAACGGCGGTTGAGGGCACAAAAAAAGACCACCTGAAAAACAGGTTGTCAGAAGTACGATCGGATATATTTTACTTAAAGAAAATCTTGAAATTTCCGGTAGCCTGTGTTACTGCATGGTTATAATACAGATTCAGGTTCATATACCCGGTAATAGGGTATTCTGCACTGCTGATGTGCACCACACTACCCAGCCCTATCCTGTATATCTTATCCTGCCCATCTGAATAATCAGTGAGGGTAGATGTATTCATAGTGATATAATAGTCTCCGGTATCAATAGGCGTGGTGTTCACCAGGTCCATATTCAGCGATATCTTCTGGTATTTATAATCCCAAACCTCTAAACGTGCCTGCCAGCTGGAATCAGTAAAGTTATAGTTACGGTGAATACGTGCATACAATGCATAAAACGGAGAGTTATTTACCTTCAGGTCTTTGATTGCAAAAGTATCATTACCATACATCACGGTCATGAAACTGTTGTTCGTTGTGGTATCGCCGGGTGTAGGCACCGGTATGGTATATTTATCCTTGCAGGAAGACAGATATAACACTACCGGAAGCAACAATACCATAAAGATCTTTTTCATGCGCTTATTTTTTGTAAATATAGTGAGCCCTTTTCAAAATTCAAACCCATAGACCTGCTTATATGCAATGATTTACGCCCTTTTTCCCTTTTTTTAAAGCTGTAGTTAACATACCATCCACACAATACCTGTATTCATTTAATGTATATCAGTTAGCTCGCTTATTATTATTAGCTTTGTTATACACCACACAAATATCGCAACTATGAAAGAGTACATCATTGTTTCACATGCCGAAAGGACAATAGTGGAAGCGGAAGTAAGCCGCAGGCTCAATGAAGGATGGCAACTGGCCGGCGGTGTAAGCATGGTGTATAAGCATGAGCCTGAAGCGCATGTGCATGGCCACCTCGTGTACGCACAGGCAATGGAAAAAGCAACTGCATAAGCCAATGAAAAAGAAGATCGATAAGATCGAGATACTCAGGGCTTTCATTGAGTATAAGTCGCTCTCCTATACCGATATACAGGACAAAGAGATAGTGCCCCCGCTGGATAAGCAGGAGCGCAGAACCGCTTTCCGCAACGTTATCGACAGGCTCATAGCCCATCATTGCATAGAGCTCATACCGGGTAGCGATCCTGTAACGTGGGTAGTGAGTATGGACAATGCCATACTCGAATACTACCGCATGACCATCGAAGAAAAAGAGGTCATCGAAAAATACTCATTCGAAAAACTAGGGCAAACTGTAAAGGTTCATCACCGTAAGCTCAAGTATATCTACCTGTTTCGTGTGATGGCGGTAATTGCTTTTGTGGTATCGCTCACGCATTTTATTACCGGTATGAACTTACCTCAGCTTATAGCAGCCATCAGGCAGGGTTTCCACTCCTTATTACATTGATGTTATTTCCGGGTAAACTTCCAGCGCCGCATAGTGTACTTTGCAGGCTTGTTGTACTTGGGCCCGCTCGATACATGCCACGGGGCCAGCCGCACTGTACGGCCCTGACGTATGCGCCCGTTCTTGGTGTGGTATATGGTACGCTCGTTACGGCAACTGCTCAGCAATGTGCAGACAAAAGCCACCAGGCATACGATCAACAGGCATCGTTTCATTGCGTAAAAATATAAGAATAATGCTAACCTGCAAAAGTTAACTGCTTAGAACCTCGATGTATTATGAGTAAACAGGTTGTAGCAAAGATTGCAGATAAAAATAAGCCCTATGAGGAAGATAATAATGAAGATAACGATACTCAAAGGGCTGTAATCGCTGATTTTCTTATTAGACATAGTTGTGCTTTTTAAAGACCTGTAATACAGCACAAATTTAATTTTTAGCCGCCACTTCTTTTACTAATCAATCGTTATTAACTATTCAATAATGAATGGAATATGTATCTGAAATACCGTATGATATATTTCAGAACAGTTCTTTAACAGTGGAATGAATTACTTGTGGCTGGCCTTCTTGTGCTTACTATGGTTGGTGTGGTGGGGTGGTGCTTTCTGCACCTGCATAGTATCTGTCGTTGCAGTATCGGTGATCACGGTTTCACTGCCTTCTGCGGGTGTTGGGTTGTTCAGCCACCAGCCCGCACCGGCTAGTATTACTATTAGCACTAATGCCCGCACTGCTACCTTCTTGTTCCTGGCTCTCAGGCGGCGGTGCTCTGTATCGTCTTCCTCTTGTACCTGCTGTGGTGTCTTTTGCGGTACTTCCTTGCCCTTGGTTATTTTCTTAGCTTTCTTGAATTCTCTGAAATAGCGGTAGTCCTCAAACACCTCGTACCCGCCATGCGCCAAAAAATCCTTCAACAGGTCAAACAATTCGGGCTTTATCTTGGCCGATGCCTTATGTGCATGATCTGCATTACTTACAAAATCTTCATGAGATGAATCAAGGAAACGGGTCTGCTTGGCAGATAGATAATCATAAACCTTTACCACGTCTTCATTACTTAACCCTGCCGACTGAAAAATGTAATTATCTGAATAGGTATACTTCTCCGGTGCGCCTAACGATACAAGAATCGCAAGCACATCATTAGCAGCCTTATCCAGTTTTATTTCCGGCATTTGAAATAAAATTATAAAATAAATTGAAATAACAATACAATACGTACTATTTCATATGTAAAATTATGCCAGAAAGGTCATGCCTGATGTTCAGGATCGTTTACAAGAATCAAACTTAGAACCTATTTCTTCAGCCAGTAGGTCATCCACTTCACATTGTTTACTACAGATACTTTGATCATCATATCTGTTTCCGATATGGAGTCCAGTACATAGGTTCTGCCGTTGATTAGTAGTTTATTGGTCGAGGTATCAAAGTACCAGTAGGTTTCTACCGATGATGGGGTGATATCCGTAAAACCGCCAAATGTCTCCAGGTGGTGTATCGCCGCATCCTGCATCACCAGGTACAGCTTGCTTTTCAGAATCGAGTTGTATTGATCGTTCATTGTATTCTCAAAGCGTACAAACCATGCGCCGGGGTAGGGGCCATAGGTAGTATCATCAGCTACGCCGCCCGTCACGGTCACATCTTTTTTCTCTTTCAGGTACCACTTGCCCAGTATCTGTTGCTCCACGGGGTTCATAGCACGTATCTGTTTAGGCAGTACATTTGCCTTTGGCTTACATGCTGCAAGCATACACAGGCATACGGCCACTATCATCAGGTTTCTCATTGTTTTATCGATCAGGTAGCCCTAAAATTAAAACAGAAAGGCCGTTTCAAAAAATATGCTTTTTTGAAACGGCCCTTTATTAATTGTTGATTATACTAAATTCCTGCTCTGCTATAAGATCTTGCAAGGTTGGTCCTCACAACACCGCCTGTTTTTCCGGGTGCTGTTTTATAAAGGTCGCTCCATTTTTGTGTGCTTATAAATCTTTGCACACCGTTCTTCTGGTTGTAGTGGGTTAATTTAAATTTCATTACCGGAAATTCTATCATCTCCTTAGGGTCCTTAGGATTGTTGGCCGATACTGCATCAGGCTGGTAAGTTACTGTTGTTACTTCCTGTGCAGGGTCGCCGGTAAATACCAGGTTCACATAACCATCCTTACCTTCTACCTTGGCTTTAGCCAGTTCAGGGTCTTGTGTCACTGTATGGCCCGATCCCAGTACAAAGTATTCCTGCTCATCGGTAAATGTGATGATACCTTTTTCGGTAATGCTGATGCCTACAGCGGTCGTGGTGTTAACATCGTTTATGGTAACAGATGCTCCCGGCTTTGCATAATTATTCACATAAAACTGGTAAGTGGTCTTCGATAGTTTAGAAATTGTGATATTACGATAGGCGAGCGTATTATCCTGGTGACCTACTGAGCTCACATGCACCGGGTTCTCTATTGTCACTGCCAGGCTCACACTCACCACATCAAATATCAGATCTCTCTCTATATCAAAATCATTGTCGAGTGGGCATATAATTATATTATCATCATCTGATTTCTGATTTACTTCACCTGTTACCGACAGCGACTTCCATTTTTCGGTTTCACTGCTGTTCTTTTCATCCACCTTCACTACCGCTCCCGTTTTTGGATCTACTTTCAAATTGTTGAACGTAAGTACCACACTTTGTAGTTTATCATCCTTGCTGCCTTTCACGTCCTTGCCGTTCAGGGTCAGGCCGTTGAACTTCACTACAGCCACGTACTTGTTTTTAGACTCTTCCTTTATCACCAGGTTATAGTCCATCTCCAGTCCGTTATCGTTCTTCTTAAAGTGCCCTGCTATTATTGCACGGCTGTCGTCACCATCTGCTTCGGATGCCTGTTCAGATTGGTTACCGGCTACTGGCAGGGTATTCTGTGCTTTTTTGCATGCCGTCAGGCTTATTGCTGCGGCCAGGATCGTAAAGAGTACTTTTTTCATGATCGTAGTTTGCGAATGTTATAAAATATGTTTCAGTTAGATTCTGAATAATACAGGTATCATCATGTTTTGCCTTATCACATTGCCTCTTGTCTTGTCCGGTGCCGTTTTGTACAGGTCGCTCCATTTTTGTGTGCTTTTAAAACGCAGCACACCATTCTTCTGGTTGAAGTGGGTAAGCGTAAATTTCATTACCGGGAACTCTATCATTTCTTTCGGATCTTTAGGATTGTTGGCAGATATTGCTTCCGGCTGGTAGGTAACTGTTTTTGTTTCCTGCGCAGGGTCGCCTGTAAACACCAGGGTCACATAACCATCTTTGCCTTCTACTTTCGCTTTAGACAGTTCCGGCTCCTGCACCACAGTATGGCCTGATCCCAGTACAAAGTAGTCCTCCCTGTCAGTAAACGTAATAATACCATCTTTATACAGCTTCATACCGAAACCCGCAGTCATATTGCTGCCATTCACACTCATTAGCGAGCTTTCCTTCATCTCAAAACTACCTGATGAGATATCGATAGTAGAATTGGGTATTATTATCACACCCATCGCAGATATAGCGTTGTTAAATATACCTATCGCAGGTTGAAATGTCGGGTTATCTGGAGTAACGGAAAGGCTTATATCCGTCACATCGTATGCCATGGATATTTGTTTATCAAACCCGATAGGGAATATATATTTGGCATCACCTGTTTTCGGATCTGTTTTTCCTTTCACCGACAGCGGCTCCCACTTTTCGGTCTCAGCGCTGTTCTTTTCATCCACCATTACTACAGCACCCGTTTTAGGATCCACTTTCAGATCATGAAACGTCAGTACCACTTCCCGCAGAGCTTCTTTCTTGCTGCCCTTCACTTCCTTGCCATTTATGGTTAGCCCGTTAAACTTTACTATAGCCACATACTCCTTCTCAGACTCTTGCCTTATTACCAGGTCGTAGTCCATTTGCAGGCCATCATCGTTCTTCTTAAAGTGTCCTGCTATTATAGCGCGGCTGTCATCACCATCTGCTTCAGTTGCCTGTTCAGATTGGTTGCCGGTTACAGGCAGGGTATTCTGTGCTTTTTTGCACGCCGACAGGCTTATTGCTGCGGCCAGGATAGTATAAAGTACTTTTTTCATAAACGTAGTTTTTGTAGGGCAAATGTATTTGCGCCTCCTTACGTTTATAAGTACCATTTCATGAATGGTCGTTTTCAGTTCATGAATGGAAGCCAGACTTAATGATCAGCTATCGGGTAGGGGATAGTACCCTCTTTTTTTGCCAGCTGTATCGCCTGCACCGCTGCGCATATCTCATAATCTTCATGCTCCAGCGCCACACCTGCACATAGGTACTCCAGACTGCTGTCCGACAGGTTCAGGTCATTGATTCGTGCTATCATTTCATACTTCGGCAGTTTCCTCAGAAACAACCTCAGTTTTTCATTCGCCTCACTCGTATGGTCACCAAGCTCCACCGTTGCCTGCACCAGTCCGTTCCTCAGATAATCGTATTGTTCCATAATGCTCCATTTATATGTACAAGATCATTGCTCACCCTATACCTATAAAAACCATACTATGACGGTTATTCATATATATATACCCCGAAAAATACCGCACCGTATAGAAATCACCGGCCACAATGTAAAATGGATAACCGTTTTTGCCGACGACGAAATAGAAAGCCTGCACATAGCCAATAATGCAGTTAAGGATTATGCACAGTAGTTGAAGGTCGCGTAATGGTAAAGCTAATCCGTATTATCTTTATTTAATATCACCTTTAGTACATGAGCAAGGTGGTGGCCCAGGTTGGGCTTTTCACCTTGTTTTTGTGATATGCCGGGAATAAGGATTGTCTCAGGGTGAATTAATGACTCCCTCTTAAATTCCAGGTACTCCAGGTGTTGTTCCATATCCCATATCACAGCGTCTATAACTATATATGGGTCCAACCCGCCTTGCTCAAGCACCTCAACCGCCGTGTTGAAGTTTGCAAGGTACCGAGCCTGTACATTTGATGCAGCATACCGCATAACTTGTTTTACCTGCATCAGCCGGTCTGCAAGCTCAGGTAAAGGCAGCACTTCGCCTGACCTTGATACCAGGTTCAGCTCGGCTATGTAGCCCCGTACCTTTAAGATCTCTTCCTCAATAACCGCTAAGGTCATAGTTTTTCAATTCATTATTGGAAACTATAGCCAAAACATCTCAATCGCAAGCTCATTAAGATAACAGCAAATCGCAAGCCCCATCGTACATAACTACTTAACAGTAAGCATATTATAACACGTTTTAGGTTACACTCAGTCAAATTTCCTTGCATCCGATTGTTCTATAATTTACATTATGTTAAGTAGAAATTACGGAGAATAAAGACGGTACCAGATCAGTAACCCCACCTCAACCAATAAAGCCAATACCAACCATAGCACCCAAATCATTTCTTCCTACTCCTCCATAAATTCATTCGATCTCCGGAGTCAGCGATCCGGTTTATATTTGTAGCTGGTAAACCAGCTAACCAATGGCCACAGGTAACAGCATCGCTGATCGGCACTTCATCTCCAGGAAGATCTCACTGATCATTTTGGGTGTTACTGCCTTGGTTTGCTCCCGGTTGCTGTTCTTCCTGTTCAATGACCCTGAGGGTCCCAATCTGTTAATAGTTATCGGTATGGCACTGGCCATATATAGTTTGTCCTTTGTTGCTTATAAGTACAGTCCATCCCGCATCATAGGTCTCAAAAGGCTTTTATTGGCCATCGCCATCCAGGTACTATCAGTAACAGCAGTCTATTACTGGCTGAGGTGACCCCATTGGGGTGTCTTTGGGGTGACCCGCAAATTTACAACACAATGATTATCAACCACTTAATATTATATGGGGTGACCTCATTTATTTAAATTGGGGTGTCCCTCCATCATGAAAATCCCTTAATCCTTTAAATCAAGGTTCAAACCACTTAATACTTTATGGAGTGACCTCATTTATTTAAATTGGGGTGTCCCTCCATCATGAAAATCCCTTAATCC
>CAYZKL010000049.1:0-1923 GCA_964478855.1 uncultured Flavipsychrobacter sp. | reverse complement strand
TTTAAATCAAGGTTCAAACCACTTAATATTATATGGGGTGACCACCTAAATTTAAATTGGGGTGTCCCTACCATCATGAAAATCCCTTAATCCTTCCTTACCCCTTATCTCTATATACTCAACCCGGCAAATCCCTTAATCCATAAAATCCCGGTTCTAATTTTATATCTTTACATTCATGAGGAACATACTGGCATTTTTTCTACTGCTTACTCCCCTTGCTCTTTTTGCCGAAAACGCGGACTCGGTATTTGTGGTTACCCATTACACCAAAAAGGAGGTCTACATCCCCATGAGGGATCATAAACGCCTATATACCGTCATTTATGAGCCCAAAGCTGCCGGCAGGCACCCCATACTCATCACCCGCACCCCATATTCATCGGCTCCCTATGGTAAGGCCTTCAAATCATACTGGAACAGCTACCAGCTCGATTACCTGAAGAAGAACTACATAATGGTCGTTCAGGATGTTCGGGGTCGTTATATGAGCGAAGGTGAATATATGGACGTAAGGCCATACAAGGCCAATAAGACTAAGGAAGAAATAGATGAGGCCAGCGACACCTATGATACCATCGACTGGCTCATTAACTTTACAAAGAATAATAATGGGAAGGTTGGCGTTCTGGGTATTTCATACCCCGGCTTTTATGCCACCCAGGCAGCCCTTAGCCACCACCCGGCGCTCAAGGCGGTTAGCCCTCAGGCACCTGTTACCGAGTGGTTTATCGGCGACGACTTCCACCACAATGGCGCCTTTATGATGATGGATGCCTTTGGTTTTTACAGCGGTTTTGGCCGCCCTATGCTCAATCCTACAACATCAGGACGTGCTGGTTATCAGTTTCATACAACAGACAATTACAGTTTTTATTTAAATGTCGGTTCACTTGCTGATCTCTCTAAATTGATGAAAGACAGTGTCTGGTTTTGGAACGATATATATGCGCATCCTAACTATGATAAGTTCTGGCAGTCGCGCAATACCCGCAGTGCCGTCCAGCATATTCCGTCAGGGGTCGCTACCCTTGTTGTCGGCGGCCTGTTCGATGCCGAAGACTGCTACGGTGCCTGGAGCCTGTACAAATCAATAGAACAAAAGGCCAGGAATAACAACAAACTGGTAATGGGCCCATGGAGTCATGGTGGCTGGAGCCGTGGCACGGGAGAATTTCTCGGAAACGTCCGTTTTGGCTCAAAAACGTCAGAATTATACCAAAAACAGCTCGAAATTCCGTTTTTCGACCACTATTTGCTCGGAAAAGGCTCAGAAACAGGGATTGCCGACGCAACCGGTTTCCTCACCGGCAGCAACAAATGGAAGGGCTTTTCACAATGGCCCCCGGTAAATTCAGAGGCTACTCCCTATTATTTAAATGCTGATGGCTCAATAGGCAGAAAAGCTACCGGTAAATACAGGCAATATACCAGCGATCCCGCAAAGCCGGTTCCATATACCGAGGACGTTCACCTGGGCCGTACTGCCGACTATATGACTGACGATCAGCGTTTTGCCGCCCGCCGTCCTGATGTGCTCGTGTACCAGACCGATACCCTTACTGCCGATGTTACCCTTGCCGGCCCCGTCATTGCCGACCTCTTCACCTCCATCTCCACCACCGATGCCGATTTCGTCGTAAAACTGGTCGATGTGTTCCCGGACGAGTTCAAATATAACGATACACTGATGAAAGGCAATGGCAAAACCTATCCTATGGGTGGCTACCAGATGCTGGTGCGTGGAGAGATCATGCGTGGCCGCTACCGCAATAGCTTCGAAAAACCGGAGGCTTTCAAGCCCGGCACCATTACCGAGGTCAGGTACGCACTACCCGATGTCGCACACGTATTTAAAAAAGGTCATCGTATCATGGTCCAGATCCAGAGCTCCTGGTTCCCTCTTGCCGATCGCAACCCCCA
>CAYZKL010000048.1:21585-28728 GCA_964478855.1 uncultured Flavipsychrobacter sp. | reverse complement strand
CCTTGACACCGGCGGTGGAGGTGGTTTTTATTATCAAGGGTTTATAGCCAAGTTTATAGACACGAGCAGTCCGCCGGTGATAGATACAGGCCTGGTCATAGATAGTAATACATATACAGGTAACTCTCAATTGGCCGAACCACGACTATCAATATACCCAATACCAAACGATGGTTCATTCACCATAAGCGGGACATTCAACACAATGAGTGGAAAGATCCAGATATCAATAGCCGATATTACCGGAAGAGTAATAGTGCGAGACGAGGCATACATCAACAATGGTTCGATCAATAAAAAGATCGTATTAGGCAAGCATATGCCTTCAGGCTCCTATTTTGCCCAAATTGTGCATAATGATAAAGCATACCTGATAAAGTTCGTTAAGAATTAGTGCGTGAGGGGTACAGAACTCCGGATACGGGATAATAAAAAATGCGCCTTGTGGGCGCATTTTTTTATCAGTGAGTTATTATATAATTAGTCCATTGCTTGTCTTTGACGCTTAGATCTGTTGATCTCATCTATCAGTTTCTGGTTATTATGTTTGTATTCGTATTCGTTAGCTGTACCCTGCGCTGTTTCTATTGATTTCTTAGCAGCGGCAATCGCATCTTCTTTATTGCCCAACTTCTTTTCGATACGAGCCTTGAGGTACCACATATAGAACGCCTTTGGATCCTGATCGATAGCCTTATCTACATATAGTTTTGCAAGGTCCATCTTCTTATCCGACTCATAATAATAGTTAGCAGCCTGGAAGTAAGGCTTAGTTGGAGGAGCACCAAGTACTTTTACAATATCTGTTTCTATCCTTTCACCATTGCGGGCAATGATAGGTAAAACGATCTTAGTCCTTTCCCACACCAGCTCAATCTTACATGTAGTGAATGTAATGTCTGTAACCAGTATAGTGAACGTTTGACAATCGCCATCTATTCCTATTGGCCTGATCTTAAAACGTGCTACATCAGTTTCTTTTGAGTATCCGTTTGCTCCCCAGTTGCCTGTTCCGTTATTCAGGATCACTTCCCAACTGTCTCTGCCAGGGATAGTGTATAAAGCATATTCACCAGCCTTTACTTTCTGTCCTGCAACTTCTACATCTTCACCAAATTTGATCTTTGTAGCAGCGTTGGCACCAGTACGCCACACTTGGCCAAAAGGCACTACATCGCCGAATATTTTGCGACCACGCATAGAAGGACGACTGTAAGTGATCTCAATGCTTGAAGTAGAAAAGTCTTGCGTGATCTTAGCACCCGGACTTAAAGCAGGAAGTTTTAGAGAAGCCTGACCGAACGAAGTGAACGAAGCAGCAATCAATAAAACAGAGCAGAAAATTTGTTTCATGTTTTGTTTGTTTTTTGAGGATGCAAAATACAAACATTGATGCTAAGTATGCATTATTTATAAAAAAGGAAAACACTGTGTGTTGCTAGAGTGAAAATATTTATCAGGCTTACTCATTGATAATGAGCCAGTTTTACAGACCAATTGAACAGGCAAAAAAAATCCGGCATATAGAGAATATGCCGGATGAGGATTGTACTTACTAACCCATCGTTAGTATAGCAAATGTCTGCAAAAAGTTCGGCACTTAAAAATAAATAATTATATTATATAGCAATTTGAATATAATATTTATTTATAGATTGATGATGCAATAAAGCAAATAAATATACATAGTAAATACTACAAATAAAATAATTCATTCAACCAACTGAACATATTGTTTAAAAGAAGTGTACAAGTGTTTGTAGCAAAAAAGCGGTATAATAAATAACTTTGTAAGCATGTGGAACAGGGTAATGAAAACAGGAGTGATGACACTTATCGGCATGAACATAAATGGCATATGCAATGCCCAGGATACTATGCAAAAGAAGTATCCTACTGCGGTGCTTGTGGAAATAAGAACAGAACAAAATCGGGTAAAGGCTGTAGCCAGGGCTAAGAAATATAAAATGCTGGAAGAGTTAAATAAAGATGTAGCCGGCGTAGCCAATGCGATGATCAATGACTTCAAAGATAATTTTGACCATTGCCCAGTGTACTACTATGCAGATACCAATAGTGAAAGAATAGCAAGGAATAACTTTAGCGGCATACTATACAATGCTGATAGTTCAACAGTGGTGCCAGGATTAATGAACAGCCTGAGCCGTAACTACCTTGTGATACAATACGGACAACCGGCAAAACAAAAGAGAAATGAACCTACGGCAGCTACCGAGGACAGAGCAATATCAAGCGAACCGAAAGGAAAAGGACTGATCCTCTGCAACGAAAAATTACAGCAGGTATCATTCATCTATAAATTCGACTATGAAAATGTATTTGTGAATAAAAAGAAAAATAAACAATACATCTATAAGTCCAGGCATTTTGATATTGACTACTACCCGTATGCAGAACAACTAAATGCCAAACTGAAGAAAGGAGATGGTAAATCAATACTGAAACACAGAACATCATCATAAATAATAATAAAGCCCGGCAAAACCGGGCTTTATTATTTATACAATATTGATCAGATCAGGCAGTACCCATTTTTTTGAGCATACGGCCATGCTCACGAAGCGCATAGATGAAGTTGGGCATTACTTTATAAGGAACACCATATTGCTCAGCGGTGCGCTTAACAATAGCTGATATCTCGGGATAATGCACATGAGAAATATTCGGGAACAAATGATGTTCAACCTGATAATTCAAACCACCGATAAACCAGAACATGAGGCGACTGCGAGGAGAGAAGTCACTAGTATTGAGCATCTGGTGGATAGCCCAGCTGTTTTCCATTTTCATATCCTGTGATGGCAGCGGAAATTCAGAAGATTCGAGCACGTGAGCCAACTGAAATACTGCAGAAAGACCAAAGCCCGCAGTAAAATGCAAAATGAAGAAACCTATTACCACATCATACCAAGGCATACCTGAAAATATAAGTGGTAACACTAGTGCATAGGTGAAATAGATCACCTTGTAAATGGTCAACTCTAACAGCGCCTTACCTACAGTTATCTTTTCTTTTTTCAGCAGTCCTTTTTTCTCATAAAGGAATATCAACCTGTAGTCCTTGTAAGTAACCCACTGGATAGTAAGCAAGCAATACAGGAACCAACCATAGATGTGCTGGTAGCGATGTAATGCATGTTTCTTGCTATGCGGGGAAAAACGTAATAATCCACCGGCATCTATATCTTCATCAAGGCCTTCGATATTAGTATAAGTATGGTGCAAGATATTGTGCTGTATCCTCCAGGTAACATCATATCCGCCAACTACATTGACTATATCCCCAATTACCTTATTCACTGTTTTATTATCGGAATAAGAGCCGTGATTTGAATCGTGATGGACCGCACAACCGATACCCATCATACCAAGGCCCATTAAAAACCATAAACCGAAGAACACTACCGGATGCACAGCACCAACACCTGTAATGATAAGAATGTTTGGAATAAAAAATAATGCGATCATAGCTACTGACTTCCATTTCAAAGCAGTATTACCATGGGGGCCAATGTTCTTTTCCTTAAAGAAATCGTCAATATTCTTTTTGAGGGAATCGTAAAAGCCTTCTCCATTTTTAGGAGCAAACCGAACTATGTTTAATTTTTCAACTACTGTACTCACAACTGATGATTTGTTATTCACGCAAATATAAGTCAAAATGATTAATACTAAATTAAAATAGCGCCTAAACTGCCCAATAATAACAAAGCCGCCTGGGTGGCGGCTTTGTTATTATTGGAATTAAGTTCAAATCAATTTATAGCATCAGACTTCTTTTTCATTTCTGCAGCTTTGTCTAATTTACTCTGCATATTGTATATCCTGTTGAGCGCCATAAGGGTATTCTTATATGTAGTCTTATCTTCACCCTTCAGACTGCTCTCATTAACAGATAACAGACTGTAAGATTTTTCGAAATAAGGGAGCGATTTAACAAAAAAGCCATCTCGTTTAGCTTTAAGCTCATCATATTTTTTCTGATCTGCTGCTGAAGTGCCTGTAATAGCATTCATCTGGTCATTATAATCTGTACCCTGATTGAAGTAGTACGCCCCAAAGTTATAGTTGAATACTGCGTTATCCGGAACGAGTTTTAAAGCATTCTGGAAAGCTGATTCTGACTTAGTGATGAGTTCTGCTGCATTTGCGGGCTTTTTACCATCTTTAGGAGTAGCCATACCCAGATATGTTGTAGCAAGATTGTATTGAATATCGGCGGAGGTTTTCCGCTTCTTTCAGGCGTGCGTGGATATCGGCATTGTCCGGTTCTTTGGTTGCTGCCTCTTCTAATTTTTTAACCAGTTCTTCCTGTTTGCCAGACGCTATGTAATAATTCAACTCAACATTCCGGAGAATTACATCATTAGGGAACTGTTTCCTTGCCTCCTGGATAGTTGCAAATGCCTCAGCCGATTTTTTCTCTTCATTATAGGCTTTTATCAAAGATTCATAGACAGATGCCGTCTGAGTGATCGGATTATTTTTTACTGATATGAGCAATGGAATAGCTTCCGCATATTTGCCCTGGTAGTAAGAAGTATTAGCAACAATAAGATTTGCATTTGCAGCTACAGTATCGAAACCTTTAGCTTTCTCGAAGCGCTTACCACCATTCACGTCGTGAATTTTCACCACATTTTTCATGAATTCAGCCGCTTCCGCATATTTCCTGTCATTATTGGCTTTTACACCATCATTAAAATACAGGTATGCGCAATGGATTAGCCCCTGGTCAACCAACGCTTTTTCATAATCCGGCTTTATTTCAGCCAATTTTATGAGGGTAGCTGCTTCTTCCCTATAAGGGTGGGTCTCTTTATATTTCTCAATGTTCTGCAACTGGTCATACACCTGCACCTTAGCAAACAATGCTTTTGGTTTTTCTTTCGTTTCAGGGCTCAGCATTGCCTTATCTATATTCTCTTTAGCTTCTTCATAATTACCTTGCTTAAGAGCTGTAAGCGCTGTGGTTACATACTTATCCTGCGCTATAGCGGAAACTGATATTCCGAACGCAGCAATCATTAAAATCGTTTTTTTCATCTTAGCTTTTCTTATTGGTTAGTATAAACTATTATGACAATTAATAACAAATTATTCTGCAGCAGGAGCATCGGCATCAGCAGGTGTACCTGAAACAGGCTCTTCACCTTCGCTACCCTCTTCTCCCTCAGCATCATCATCTTCCTGCTCGGCAATACGAGCTATTGCAGCGATCCTGTCTCCTTCATCGATATTGATCAGTTTGACACCTTGCGTAGCCCTGCCAGCCTCACGAATCGCAGACACCTTCATACGAATGGTAACGCCGGATTCGCATGTGATGATCAGATCATCTGTCTCGTTAACACCGAGCAGACCTACAAGCGCACCGGTCTTTTCGGTAACATTTATAGTTTTAACACCCTTACCGCCACGGTTGGTAACACGATAGGAAAGAAGATACTTATCATCGCCTATCTGTACAAGATTGTACGGCTCATCAGTAGCCTCTGCTCCATCTTCCGCCTTATCTACTTTTTCGAGGAACGGCGTACGCTTACCAAGACCTTTCTCTGATACGACCAAGACCTGCTTTGTAATATCATCCTTGGCAACGCATAACATACCGATCACCTCGTCATTTGTGCCATCAAGTTCTATACCAAATACGCCTATTGCACCACGACCGGTAGCTCTGACTTTTTCCTGAGGGAAACATATAGCACGACCAGACTTAATGGCCATCATAATATAGTAGTCTTCACGGGTAAGTGCTACATCGAGCAACTGATCACCTTCTTCGATAGTAATGGCAATGATACCATTGGCACGCGGACGGCTAAAGTCTGCAAGCTTGGTTTTCTTGATAATACCATTCCGGGTACACAACACAACGAAGTGTGAGTTCACAAACTCCTCATCTTCGAGCTTAGGAACATCTATTACCGTGCGGATCTTATCATCCGGCGGTATCTGTATCATATTCTGGATAGCCCTGCCCTTACCATTCTTATCGGCTTCAGGTATCTCATACACCTTGAGCCAGAAACACCGGCCCTTTTCTGTAAAGAACATAAGCGTATGGTGCGTAGAGGCTACAAACAAATGTTCTATATAATCTGCCTCACGTGTACGACCTGCCATAGAACCACGGCCGCCGCGACGCTGGGCACGATATTCGGCAGTAGAAGTACGCTTAATATAACCGAGGTGAGAAACAGTGATGACAACATCTTCTTTTTCGATAAGGTCCTCGATGCGCATCTCATCGGCCATGTAGTGAATTTCGCTTCGACGATCATCACCGTATTTCTTCTGCACATCCAGCAATTCATCTTTAATGATCTGGTAGCGCAAACCTTCATCACCTAATATAGATTCGAGGTATGATATCAATTTCATCAGTTCTGCATGTTCTTCACGAATTTTATCGCGCTCCATACCTGTAAGACGCTGCAAACGTAGTTCCAGAACGGCTTTAGCTTGTATCTCGCTCATGCCGAACTTAGAGATCAGTCCATCCTTAGCTATCTCAGGGTTGGCAGAACTACGGATCAAAGCAATAACCTCGTCCAGATGGTCGAGAGCTATCAGGTAACCTTCGAGTATATGTGCACGCTTTTTAGCTTCGCGCAGTTCATACTCTGTACGGCGAACTACTACACTATGACGGAAAATGATGAACTCGGAAATGAGGTCCTTCAGGTTCAGTGTACGCGGACGGCCATTGACCAATGCCACGTTATTGATACCATAGGAAGTCTGGAGTTCGCTGTATTTATAAAGCTGGTTGATGATAACCTGTGCTATTGGCAACGTGAGTGATGCCGTCAATTATTTTATTATTTTCAAGGTAACCGATCTTTTCGGCAAGCGCATCGCGGCTGACCTGATATGGTACCTCTGTAATAATGATTTGTTCTTTGCCTGACTTGGTTGTTTCTACAGTAACCTTACCGCGCAATACTACCCTGCCACGGCCTGTAAGAAAACCTTGTTTGATGCCTTCAATGCCGTAGATGATGCCACCTGTAGGGAAATCAGGAGCTTTTACAAACTTCATCAGTTCTTCTACAGTAATCTCCTTATTTTCGATATAAGCAAGGCAGCCGTCAATTACTTCTGTAAGATTGTGCG
>CAYZKL010000048.1:13175-21408 GCA_964478855.1 uncultured Flavipsychrobacter sp. | reverse complement strand
GTCCTCCATCATTGCCTCGCCCAACCTGAGCATACGCGCCTCTGTATAACGCATTGCGGCCGGTCCGTCACCATCCTGGCTACCATAGTTACCCTGGCCGTCAACCATCATGTAGCGCAAGCTCCATGGCTGCGCCATACGCACCATAGCATCGTAAACAGAAACATCTCCGTGCGGGTGATACTTTCCCAATACCTCCCCTACGATACGGGCGCATTTTTTATGTGGCTTATTAAAAGTATTTCCAAGTTCGTGCATTGCGAAAAGTACCCTGCGGTGAACCGGTTTCAAACCATCACGAACGTCGGGTAAAGCACGACCAACAATAACCGACATAGAGTAATCTATGTAGGCGGTCTTCATCTGTTCTTCTATATTAATTAAAATAGTTTTATTTGTCTCAGGAGCGTCCTGCGGCAAAAGTTGTTCATCGTTGTTTTGATCCATAATGGTATTAAAATAAGATGTGCAAATATAACGTTTTACGGCCGTATTAATGATGGCAAAAGCAACTATAAGATAGCTTAAAAACTATCATGTTAATATCTATGTTAATAATATTAGCCAGCAGATAATAAAAGGGAATTTTTTAAATATTTTTTGAAAAAAGTTGTCATTATTCAAAAAAATAATTGTAATTTCATCTTTAAATTAGGCTTTTTGTAAAAATCTAAAAGAAAATAAATATCTTGCAATCACTTTAAATTTAAAAAATATGAAAAAACTACTCCTTATTATGAGCTTTTGTTGCGCTGTAAACATTGCACAGGCACAAAGCACGCATTTTCTTCAAGACGCCAGCCATAACCCTGTTGGTTACTTCCAAGCTGATGGTACCATACTTGATGCAAGCAGTGTATTTAAGGGCCAGATCAAACGAGACCCTACAGCACCACCATCAACTTTCCGCCAGATAGTTTTAGACGGTCATCGCAGTGTTATCGGTTACATCAACAACAATACTGAATTTCAGAACGCTTCGCATACCACTATCGGTTACATAAGAAGAGGCGCCGATTTTCAATTAATAATTGAAGATGCAAGTCACAATGTAGTAGGATATGTAAACAATGAAGTTACCAGAGGTGGCACCGTTGAGAACGCAAGCCATACTGTAGTAGGATATAAAGTAAAAGCTGAGCCTATCAACGCTGCTGCTTACTTTTTCATGTACCACTTCTAAGAATTACAGAAACTCTTAAAAATACTAAGCATAGCTTTTCCCGAGCTGTGCTTTTTTTATGCTGCAAAATGAAGTCATGATATCATTTCCCTACTTTTACTGATCAATCAAACACAGAACATACACATATGCATAAGTTAGCTCTGCTTTTTTGCTCTATGCTGATAAGTAATGCAGCATACAGCCAAATACCTAACCCTGGATTTGAGATCTGGGATTCATCTGCAGGCTATAAAGTGCCAGTTGGCTGGGATAATATGAATCCATCGACCACCAGCAGCGGGATACACACTTGTGAGCGTATGCCGTTTGCCTATGCCGGCAATTACAGCCTGGCACTTAATACCCAAAATATTCCGGGAAAACTGGACCAGGTGACCTATCAGCCAATTTATGGATTTCCTTATACGCTGCGCCCGCAGGTTTTAGCCGGCACATGGCAGTATATGCCTTATACAACAGCTGACCAACCTTATGTTTCTGCATTATTATCAAAATGGAACACTACAACTAGTACCAGGGATACCGTAGCTTATGCATATTATGCTATGCCCGGTATGGAAATGTTCTGGACACAATTTCACATCGCCTTCAATTATGTCAGTACCGCTACCCCTGATTCAGCGATGATCGTTTTGAGTGCAAGCGGCCCCAATCCGATAGCTTATAGCTTTTTGAATGTTGATGATCTAAGATTGACAGATTCAACGACCGTCATTCCAAACCCTGCATATGAAAATACTTCCATCAATTACACCAGTGTTAAAAATAGTACTGCTACAGTAAGCATAACTGATATGACAGGGCGAATAGTAATGAAAACCTTGCACAATGTTCAGACCGGAGAAAACAGGATCATTATCAACACAGCTCAACTTGCTCCCGGTGTTTATATAGCCGAAATAGAAGATGACACTGAAGCAATTAGAGAGAAGCTTATAGTGCGATAAGAAAACCCAATAGACAACATGAGGCCAAATCATTTACCTTTGCATTATAAATGAAACGCATTTTAGTCACAATATTATCCATACTATACATGGCAAGTGCCACAGGAGCCACTGTGCACCTGCACTACTGTATGGGAGAATTTGTGAATGCCAGCCTGATACATAAGGAGGAGCATAAATGCGGTAAATGCGGCATGAAAAAGACAACCCGCGATAATGGGTGCTGCAAAGACGAACATAAAACCATAAAGACAAGCGACCACCAGTCTGCAAAAGTATCTTTTGACATCGCACATGCTGTTGCTTTGGCGCCTGCACCTAATGTATGGCACATTTATACACAGCAGGTATACAGTACATCAATAGCAAATAAGAGCTCATTAGCACACGCCCCTCCTTCGGTCTGGCGAACGTGTCCCATTTATATAGCGATCCGCAATTTCAGGATCTTATATTTCATGTCATTTCTGCAATAACTGTTTCGGCATAACTGTGCTCCGAGCTGTTGTTGCATTCTTATTTCCGGGAAGGATCAATTCAATCACATTTAAATTTCAAAAAAATGAAAAAGATAAAATCGATAGCTACAGCTATACTAATGATAGCAGGCATTAACGCAACATACGCACAGTCAAAAACAGAAACTATAAAAGTAGCCGGCAACTGCGGCATGTGTGAGGAAAACATAGAAAAGGCCGCATAAAAAGCAGGTGCAACTTCGGCAGTATGGAGTGAGGACACTAAAATACTGACCGTGACCTACGATGGAGCTAAGACTACAAATGAAGCTATCCAGAAGAAGGTAGCCGCTGCAGGATACGATACTGAACTATATGCGGGTGATGAAAAAGCATATAAAGCACTGAAAAAATGCTGCCGGTACGAAGACAAAAAACATAAATAATATCACTCATTAAATAGAAAAAAGAATGAAAAAGCTAATCATAATAGCGCTCTTACTAATGAGCGCATCATCATATGCACAGATAAAGTCGGCTGCACTGACAGCGAGCGGGCTTACCTGCAGCATGTGCAGCAAATCGATATACAAGGCACTGATCAAGGTGCCGTCTATTAAAAATGTGACCCCTGATGTTGAACATTCCATATTCAATATTGAATTCAGGGATGATGCGAACGTATCGCCTGATGAAGTGAAGAAAGCCGTGGAAAATGCAGGATTCTACGTGGCATCCATGGTTGTAACAGCTACGTTTGACAATACAGAAGTATATAATGACGCGCATGTGAACATGGGAGGCAATACCTTTCACTTCCTGAACGTACCTAAGCAAACACTGCAGGGAGCACAGGCCTTCAGGATAGTGGATAAGGCATTTCTGCCGGCCGGTGAACGGAAGAAATACAGTAAATACACAAAAATGAAATGCTTTGAGACAGGCACAATGGAAGCCTGCTGCCCAAAGGATAAGGTAACTGCAAAACGGGTGTACCATGTTACGATTTAGGCTATTGCTTCTGTTAGCGGTACTGAGTATCTGTGGTAAGATAAGCGGGCAGGAGTTATTTGTATATACGGAACCGGCAAGCAATATGCCTGCTAAGTCCGTAGGGATACGGGCAAGTAACTGGCTGATGAATGATGCAAATGCCGGCAAAATAAATTACCACTTTATACCGGAACTGATGTGGGGCGTGAACAGATCGCTGATGATACATGCGGAAGGTTTTATCAGCAACAGAACTGGTGGGTTTACTGCTGAAGGAGGCGCATTATATGCGAAATACCGATTCTTCAGCAGGGATAAAGTATATCAGCACCTGCGCATGGCAGTATTCGGGCGGGCATCGACCAATAACGGCGATATACATCAACAGGAGATAGCGACCAATGGCCACAATACAGGATACCAGGCGGGTTTGATAACAACACAACTACTGCACAAAACCGCATTGTCTGTAACCGCCTATTATGAACATGCACTGGACAACTTTGGTAATAACCATGAACTACCGGTAAGTATGGCCGCCAATGCCGTGAACTATTCATTTTCTGCGGGGCGGCTGATACTACCGAAAAGGTATACAGGCTACAAGCAAACCAATATGAACCTGATGATAGAAGTATTAGGCCAATCGCAACCTGAACAAGGCAGGCACTACTTAGATGTAGCACCGTCAGTACAATTCATATTTAATAGCCAGACCCGAGTGGATGTCGGCTACCGGTTTGAGGTGTACAGCAACATGCTGCGCACTGCACCTAACGGCTTTATGATACGCGCTGAACACCTGTTGTTTAATGTACTGTAATAATTATAACGAACTTGAACCCGGAACAATGAATACGATCAAGAACACATTCCCGATAACAGGGATGAGTTGTGCAGCATGCGCCAATACTGTAGAAAAAACACTAAAGGCGCAAAAGGGAATACTGAGTGCAGGCGTAAATTTTGCCAATGCTACCGCATTGGTGGAATATGACGATGAAACAGTGAATCCTGAAAAAATAAGGAAAGCAGTGCAGGCCAGCGGCTATGACATGATCACAGAAACGGGCGATGCACAACTGGACAAAATTGAAGAGCTGAACAAGGCCAACTACAAAAAGCTGAAACTGCGCACCATACTGGCAGTGGTATGCTCTCTGCCCTTGGTGGCTATTGGCATGTTTGCCATGCACATGCCTTATGCCAATTACATCATGTGGGCGTTAGCAACACCCGTGGTACTGATATTTGGCAAACAGTTCTTTACCGGCGCATGGAAGCAGCTAAAACATGGCTCTGCCAATATGGATACTCTCGTGGCACTCAGCACCGGTATCGCTTATCTGTTCAGTGTATTCAATACCCTGTACCCGGAATACTGGCATGAACAAGGAGTACATGCACCCGTTTATTTTGAGGCATCGGCAGTGGTAATAGCATTTATACTGCTTGGTAAGCTAATGGAAGACAGGGCAAAATCGAACACCTCGTCTGCCATTAAAAAACTGATAGGACTGCAACCGTCAACAGTGATCAGGATTAATGCAAACCAAACAGAAGAAGTGCTGCCGACAAGCGCAATACAGGTAAATGATGTATTGCTGGGGAAGCCAGGGGAACGGATAGCATTTGACGGGACAGTAGTAAGCGGCAGCACCTATATTGACGAAAGCATGCTGACCGGTGAGCCAATAGCCATAGAGAAGACGGCAGGCACCAAAGTCTTTTCGGGAACAATAAACCAGAAAGGTAGTATAACATACCGTGCAGAAAAGACAGGAAGCGATACCCTACTTGCCCAGATAATAAAAAGAGTACAGGAAGCCCAGGGTAGCAAGGCACCCGTACAGAAACTAGCCGATAAGATAGCAGGGATATTTGTACCCGTGGTACTTGTTATAGCCATAGCAACATTGATGACATGGATAATACTGGGTGGGGAACAAGGTGTAACGCATGGCTTGCTGGCTATGGTAACTGTACTGGTGATCGCATGCCCGTGCGCCCTGGGGCTGGCAACACCAACTGCTATAATGGTGGGCATGGGCAAGGGCGCTGAAAACGGCATACTGATAAAAGATGCCGAAAGCCTGGAGACGGCACATAAGCTAAATGTAATAGTGCTGGACAAAACCGGCACCATAACAGAGGGCAGGCCCGAAGTAACTGATATAGCATGGAAAGATGGTGTGGACACTGCAATGCTGTCATCTGTTCTTTACACTATGGAATCAAGGTCAGAGCATCCGCTGGGCGTAGCAGTGACAAGCTTCTTTAAAAACATAGGAACAGAACAAGTACCGATCGCATCGTTTACCAGTATAACCGGAAGTGGCGTCACGGCTATCTGCGAACGGAACATATACTTTGCGGGTAGCGGTAAATTGCTGAGTTCTATGAATATACCGATACCCGAAAACCTCGCGAAGCATGCAGCCCAATGGCTGGGAGATGCAAACTCGGTAATATGGCTGGCTGACCAAAGAAATGCACTTGCAGTAATTGCGATAGCGGATATTATTAAACCAAATTCTGCAAAGGCAGTACGTGAGTTGCAAGCCATGGGCATAGAGGTACATATGCTGACAGGCGACAGTCTGCAAACGGCACATGTGGTAGCTGCGGAAGCAGGTATTACCCAATTCAAAGCAGAGGCATCGCCTAATGATAAGGCGCTCTATATCAAAGAACTACAAGAACAGGGAAACATGGTGGGGATGGTGGGAGATGGTATCAATGACAGCCAGGCACTGGCACAGGCCGATGTGAGTATAGCAATGGGCAAGGGAACTGATATAGCAATAGACGTAGCGAAAATGACGCTAATATCGTCAGACCTGAACCATATATCCAAAGCCATATCACTTTCCAGAAAAACGGTAAGGACGATCAAACAAAACCTGTTCTGGGCATTCATTTACAACATAATAGGGGTACCAATTGCGGCAGGAGTACTCTACCCTATCAATGGTTTTCTGCTGGACCCGATGATAGCGGGAGCCGCTATGGCGTTGAGTTCCGTATCTGTTGTAACCAATAGTTTAAGATTGAAGTGGAGTGATCTTTAGCAGAGAAAATTAACAGAATATAGTTGTCATAAAACAGAAAATTGACTAATTTGGATGTTCAGATAAAAACCGAAAATTATGAAAACCGTAAAAATCTTTGCTATAGCTCTGCTTATAGGCGCAGGCCTTAACACCACGGTAATAGCACAAAATAAAACTGAGAAAGAGCCGGTAAAGGAAGCCAAAGAACATAAGTGTAATCCTGGTTGCAACTCAGTAAAGCACAACAACCTTCATGGAGAAAAAGGGCACACCTGCACGGCAAATTGCAAGAAATCTACGCCTGCACCTGCGCCGACACAGAAGGCTTAATCCATTAAATAATATTCATAAAAACAGGAGCCCGAAAGCTCCTGTTTTTTTTATTTTGAAAAATTTATTTGGAAAATTAATTGGCTTGCATTTACCTTTGCACCAGTTCTTTAATCAATTACTTATCAAGAAAGGCAGAGGGTCATGGCCCTGTGAAGCCTTAGCAACCTCTTCCGCCGCAAGCGGAAAGCTGGTGCTAATTCCAACCCGGTAAAACGGGACAGATAAGTCAGACGCACTAGTTTGCTGATCAAGCCCGAAAGGGTATCAAATAACTTTAGCTCCTCTGATTTATCGGTGGAGCTTTTTTATTGCTGGTAGCTCGAGACATCAGCAACAACAAGCCTCATCGGTAATCTTTCCTGGTAAGTGATATTAAAAAACAAGATTTTTTAACCACTAAAAAACAAACCACGAAAGATGAGCAACGCAACGAAACTAATACACAGCATACCGGTAGATCCGCTTACAGGTTCAATATCAGTTCCCATTTACCAGACATCAACATTTGTGCAGGATGCACCGGGCGAACACAAAGGATATGACTATGCCAGAAGTAATAACCCGACAAGAGCCGTACTGGAACAACTTATAGCCGGACTGGAGGAAGGATCAGCAGGATATGCATTTGCGAGCGGACTGGCAGCTATAGATGCCGTAGTGAAACTGCTGCAAAGCGGTGATGAGATACTTGCGGTGGATGACATATATGGCGGCGCATTCAGGCTGTTCACCCACATCTATGCTAAATTCGGCATCAAGGTAAACTATACAGACACTACCGATGTGGTTAACGTGATAGATGCCATAACCCCGAAAACCAAGCTGATATGGCTGGAGACACCGACCAACCCCACGCTGAAAATAAGTGATATAGCTGCAATAGCACAAGTAGCCAAACAAAACGGTGCATTGCTATGCGTAGATAACACATTTGCATCGCCGGCGTTGCAACTGCCGATAAAGCTTGGTGCCGACATCGTGATACACAGCGCTACCAAGTACCTGGGCGGCCACAGCGACCTGATAGCAGGGCGCGTAGTAACGGGCACAAAAGAACTGGGCGACCAGATAAAATTCATACAGAACGCAAGCGGGGCCATACTGGCGCCACACGACAGCTGGCTGGTGATACGTGGTATAGAAACTTTATACCTGCGTGTAAAAGAGCATTCTAAAAACGCTCAAATAGTAGCCGAATACCTGGAGCAACACCCTGCCATAGACAAGATTTACTATCCCGGACTGAAAGGCCATGTAAACCAC
>CAYZKL010000048.1:6592-13165 GCA_964478855.1 uncultured Flavipsychrobacter sp. | reverse complement strand
GCTAAACAACAAAGTGGCTTTGGCGGTATCGTTTCCTTCACCCTGAAAACAGATACACAGGAAGCCGCTAAGACCGTCGTATGCAGCACTTCATTATTCAAACTGGCAGAAAGCCTGGGTGGTGTAAAAAGCCTGCTGTGCCACCCCGCTACAATGACACATAAAAGCATTCCCGCAGAAACAAGACAGGCGGCAGGCGTAGCAGACAGCCTGATAAGGCTGAGTGTGGGATTGGAAGATGTGCAAGACCTCATCAACGACATAGACCAGGCACTGAATAAAGTAAGCGCTACAGCAAACAGGTATGCAGAAGCCATATAATAGCAGCATTCTATTTATTAACACTTAGCAAAAAATAATACAACATGTCTATACAAAATCAACAAAAGAAACTGAACATTGGCCTCTTCGGATTTGGCGTAGTAGGAGCAGGATTGTACAAAGTACTGGAACATACACCAACGCTCAATGCACACATCAAAAAGGTATGTATCAAGCATCCGGGTAAAGAGCGAATAGCCCCGTCTGCGCTGTTTACCACGGATGCTACCCTGCTGCTCAATGATGATGACATCAACGTGATCATAGAACTGACAGACGATGCGGATGCCGCATACCACATAGTAACAACCGCACTGCGAAGCAGAAAAGCTGTAGTAAGTGCAAATAAAAAGATGATAGCTGCTCATATAAAAGAGCTGATAGCATTGCAGCAGGAATATGATGTCCCGTTCCTTTACGAGGCCGCCTGCTGCGCCAGTATACCTGTAATAAGGAACCTCGAAGAGTATTACGATAACGACCTGCTGCAAGGCATACAAGGGATCATAAACGGATCGACCAACTACATACTAACCAAAGTAAACGAGGAAAAGATAACGTTTGCGCAAGCACTGAAGCAAGCACAGGCCGAAGGATTTGCCGAAAGCGACCCGTCGCTGGATGTAGAAGGCACAGATGCTGTTAACAAACTGAGCATACTGCTGACCCATGCTTACGGCATAGTAACACACCCGGACAAACTGGTGCATACCGGAATTCAAAACCTGACCCAGGCCGACGCAAAGTATGCGAGGGAGAAAGGGTATGAAATAAAACTACTGGCTCAGGCACAAAAGTTAGCAAACGGACAAATAGCCACTTTTGTATTGCCACAATTCGTAACGCAGGGCAATCAGTTATCGTCTGTGAGAAATGAGTACAACGGCGTGATCATAGAAAGTAGCCTTGCAGATAAACAATTCTTTTACGGTAAGGGAGCTGGCGGATTCCCCACAGCGTCCGCCGTGCTGAGCGACCTGTCGGCACTGCGCTACAATTACCAATATGAATATAAGAAACTGCGGTACCAGGTCCCATCGCAACTGACCGATGATTTTTACCTGAAAGTATGTATCAGTTTTGAAAGCCTGTTCCATGTGCCTCATGAGCGATTTGATAAAATACTGGAATGGAGCAGCGGCGAAGATCGTTGCCATATCACAGGGATTATCCATTTTTCGCAACTGGCAACAAGCCCGTGGTGGAAACAACCAAATGTTTCCATCATAGCATACCCTGAAGCGATATCAGAAGACTACCAGCCGGTAAAATCTGCTATTAAAGCAACACTCGAATTTGTAGAACAATTGAATTAAACAATTTTTACCGAAAATTATGGCTGTGGGTTTTCACCCGCAGCCATTTTTTTTACCGGCAACCCGTTAACCATAATTAATTCTCATAATTACATGTATTTTAATAGAAAATAAGTATAAAAGATTATACTTTACACAATAATATTCTATAAGCTTTATTCTGTTGCAGCTATTGTTCATTTTTCAAAGCATTCCTTTATACACAGAATATGAAAAAGATACGACTCATACTGATCACATTCTTATTGATACTGCTACTTCCATACATAGGCAGTTACCTGAAATTCGGACATGCACCTCCGGGATATGGTTTGTTCCCCGCACAGGAACAAACTGAAGACCCTGATCCGGGATTCAACCTGTATGTATTCATTGGCTTTGCAGTAGTGGAGCTATTCGTATATGCATTCTTAATTTTCCCCTCGTTATTCGGGTTTAAGAAATTACCTAAATCAGATACACCTGATACGCCCACAGTAAGTGTGGGTTATCCGTCATGGTTCATGCCCGGATTAATTACCATGCTCATCAGCTGGGCATTTATGTGGGGCAGATTCTCATTCAATATAAACCTCGACCATTTCAGTTTTGTCCCGCTATGGTGGGGGTTCATATTTGTACTGGACGGGTTTGTGTACAAAAGGAACAATGGAAAATCCCTGATAGCTACAAAACCTAATACGATGAAACTGCTTGCCGTGGCATCTGCATTCAGTTGGTTCGTATTTGAGTTCCTTAATTTCTTTGTACTCACCAACTGGTATTACCCCAACGGTGATATCATGAACAACAAATCGATCTTTAGCAACTTCGGTAACATAGCTTGGCAATTGCTTTCCTATACTACTGTGCTGCCTGCCATATTTGAATGGTACTTTCTGCTGAAGACCTTTAAATTTATGAGGGAGCGCTATCTCAACGGGCCTAAGGTAGTATTCAGCAGATCAATGGAATGGATATTCCTGGTGCTGGGCCTGGCGCTGATGATACTTATGGGCTACTTCCCGCATGAGCTGTTCTGGGTACTTTGGGTAAGCCTCATACCGGCGCTGATACCGGCCATGACCATATCGAAACGGTGGACACCTTTGTTACCAATAGCCAACAAAGGGGACTGGTCGTACCTGAACCTGATAGCAATAGCCACGCTGATCAACGGATTTTTCTGGGAATTATGGAATTTCGGCAGTGAATGGTTCCATAACTATGCACCCACAAATCCTAACTACTGGAAGTATTCTGTTCCTTATGTAGATGTGATCCACATTTTCTCTGAGATGCCGCTGATGGGCTATTGCGGCTACTTGTTATTCGGAGTGGTATGTTGGGTACTATGGCTGGCCGTAGCGTATATATGCGACTTCGACCACGATATATCACTAGACGATGAACCGCAGAGATATAAATAAAGCGAACGCTATCATTTTATCTTTAAAGAAGTGGAAATAATGAAATTCACATGTTTAAAGGAGTATATCAGGGTACTTGCTATAATTACGGTCATAGACCTGCTGATACTGACAATATATGACTATGCGGTATATGGATTTGAAGTAAAAAAATCACCTATATACTGGCTGCCTATAAACCTTGCGCTGGGCCTCGCCCCATTGGTTATAGCACTTGTCCTGCATTATTTTTCAGATAAGCTGAATAAGTTTTTCCTGGTAGCAGGCAGCTTGTTGTGGTTGTTATTTTATCCGAATGCGCCGTATATGATCACCGACTTTGTGCATATGGGACAGCTACCCGGCGTTACAGACCTGGATAAAACAGAAATAGCATTGATCTACGGAGATATTATCATATTCCTGTATGCTATGCTATCCCTGTTCTATGGGTTCTTTTCACTGCTCATCATGAGGAGACTGTTTACCCGGCTTACCAGTCAAAGAACCGCATCCATCATCATCATTGTATGTATAGTGCTGAGCAGTTTCGGACTGTATATGGGCAGGTTTTTGATGTCGGGGCCAGACAGGATCAATTCATGGGACCTCTTTACACATCCTATGCAACTGTTAGGTGTGGTGGTGGAGCAATTCAAACACCTTATGACCTATGTGGCAATGTTCCTTTTCAGTTTCCTGCAGTTCTCTATCCTGCGGATGATGAAGGACCTGGAAGAACCTGCAACAGCTACATAAATAAACTATAATAATTTACTACATTACACTATCATATTTTTAATACGGTCCAGTACAAATGGCTATTGAGCAAGATATACCGGGGTATACCATCAGTGCTATCCTTCATGAGGGGAGCCATACTACCGTATACCAGGGCATAAAGACCGACGGGAATATAAGCGTGGTACTGAAGACCCCGACAAAAGCCTACCCTAGCCTGACAGAAATAGCCCTGCTGACCAAGGAATATGATACGCTGACTAACCTTGATGTAGCCGGAGTAAATAGAGCCATTGGACTGATCAGCTACAAAAATAAGCCGGTTATAGTATTAGAGGATTTTAACGGGATAACTCTCTCTGATTATATCCGGTCTCAAAAATTAAGTGTTACAGAGTTCCTGGAAATTGCGATAGCCGTTACCGATATATTGGGCGGAGTGCATGCCAGGAACGTGATGCATAAGGATATTAATCCGAACAATATTCTTATTAATAAAGAAACTAAAGAAGTAAGGATCATAGACTTTGGCATTTGTACCAGGCTATCGGTGGAACGGACCTCTGCACTGAACCCTAATGTACTGGAAGGTACATTGAAATATATGTCGCCGGAACAAACAGGCAGGATGAACCGATCCATGGACTACAGGACCGACCTGTATTCATTAGGCATCACATTTTATGAGCTACTGACAGGGGAACTGCCGTTCAACAGTGATGATGTGATGGAATTAGTACATTGTCACATAGCTCGCAGCATCAATCCACCAACAGAGATTAATGCTGCAATACCGAAAACAATATCAGACATAATACTAAAGCTGACAGCCAAGATCGCTGAGGAGAGATACCAAAGTGCCTCAGGGCTGAAATATGACCTGGAGCAGTGCCTCATTCATCTTCGGGAAAGCAATGCAATACCCCACTTTAAGCTCGGGCAAAAGGATGTTTATTCTAAATTCAGGATACCGGAGCGATTGTATGGCAGAGATAATCAGATCGCTGCAATGCTGGAATCATTTGAAGATGCGGCCCAGGGCAAGTGTAAACTAATGCTCATTGGCGGTCCGTCAGGTATAGGCAAGACCGCGCTTATCAATGAGATACATAAACCCACGATACGCAAACGTGGTTATTTCATATCGGGCAAGTGCGATCAGTTCAAAAGAAATGTACCGTTCAATGTATTCTCCCTGGCGTTTGCCGACATAGTAAAATACCTGGTCAGCGAACCCCAGATCAACCTGCAACGGATTAAAGACGACCTGCAGAAGAAGCTTGGCTTAAATACACCTGTTTTACTGGAGCTGATACCAGAATTCGAACACATAATAGGCAAGCAGAATAAGGCGCAGGAGCTAAATACTGTAGAGGCTCAAAACCGTTTCTTCTTCACGATACGTGATTTCATTAAGGTTTTTGCCACACGGGAACACCCTTTGTCTATTTTCCTGGATGACCTGCAATGGGCGGATGACTCATCACTATTGCTGATACGTGATCTTATCAGCAAGGAAATCCCCTATTTGTTTATTATAGGTACTTACAGGAATAATGAACTTACACCGGGGCACCCATTGTCCCTGACAGTAGAAGAAATAAAGAAAAGTAAAAAGATAGACGAGATAAGCCTGGCTGCGCTGGACGAAAAAAGCGTGAATATGCTTATTGCCGACACCTTTCAGTCGAGCATTAAGGACACTAGTGAGCTGTCCTCCATTATTTATAAGCGCACGGCCGGAAACCCGTTCTATATCAATGAGCTGTTAAAGACCATATACAGGGAAGGTATAATCAGGTTTGACCACGAAAAGAGTTCATGGACCTGGGATAATAGTAAGGTCTCAGGCATAAACATATCGGGTAATGTAGTAGAGATACTTACCAAAAGACTGAATGAACTGCCCGCAGATTGCCTTACCCTATTGAAAACCGCATCTTGTATCGGCAACAACTTTGGCCTGAAAATACTTGCGCAGTATAACGAACAAACTGCGGCTGAGATCACCGCAATATTATGGCCGGCAATAGAACAGGAGATCATATTACCGATGAGCGAAGACTACCGCCTGGTAACCAATAATGAAGACCTGGGAGTGCGTTACAAATTTCACCATGACAGAATACATCATGCGGCATATGTACTAACGGAGGAAAGTAAATGTAAAGAGATCCACTTAAAGGTAGGCCGGCTGCTGTTAAAGTATGTATCACCCGAAGAACAGCATGAAAAACTAATTACCATTGTCCGGCACTTTAACGAAAGCCTGGATCTGCTCACCGACCCTGAAGAAAAGAAAACAATATCAGGATTGAATTTGCTTGCCGGTAAAAAAGCACAGTCTGCGATAGCATACCTCTCTGCTTTCAATTATTTCAAATCCGGTATAGAACTACTCCCTCCTACCCTATGGGATACGCAATATGCATTGGCTTTTCAACTGCATAAAGGCTATGCTCAGAATGCTTACCAGCTAAATGACCTTGCAACAGCAGAAGCATCGATAGACTTGCTGTTATCCAAGGCACACACCAAGTTGGAAAAGGTGGATTTGCTGGCCATAAGAATGCGGCAGTACACTACCCTTGGCAAACCCGAGGAGGCAATATATGCAGGCATAGAAGGGTTGAAACTGCTGGGATATAAGCTGCCACCAGACCCCGGTGCACTGACAGTACTGAAAGAAGTGCTGGTGGCAAAATGGAACCTTGGTAAAAGAAAACCGGGAGACCTGTTGCAGATGCCTGAAATGACTGACCCCGAAAAGAAAGCAGCAGCACGCCTGCTGACAGAGATAGGGCCAT
>CAYZKL010000048.1:681-6582 GCA_964478855.1 uncultured Flavipsychrobacter sp. | reverse complement strand
GACTCACGCAACTAAAGGTCGTCAACCTGTCTTTAAAATATGGTAACTGTCCTGAATCATCCTTTGCATATGTATCATTTGGTGCAGTGCTGGGCGATGCTTTCGGTGATTATACATCGGCAGAGAACTTTGGTAAACTGGCACTGGACATCAATGATAAATTCGGAGATGTAGAATACAAATGCCGTGTAATAGCGGCTTATGGTGTATTGACACACCATTTCAACCACCACTGGAGCGAAACAAGGGCATGGTATAAGAAAGGTATAGAAAGCGGTTACCTGTCCGGAGATCTGTTCTTTCTTGCCTATTGCGCATCTAACTGTACCATATGGGATCCAAACCTGGACCTGGAATCATCACTTGCGGAACAGCGCAAATACCTGAATACAGTAACGGATACAGGATATAAGGATGCCTATGATGCCGCTTGCATGAACCTGCAGATCACCAAGAATAAGCGGGGCCTGATAGCCGACAGGCTGACCATGAATGATGATGAACTGGACGAACAGGCTTGCCTGGAGCATATGGTACAAAGAAAATACCTTTCCGGTATTGGTATGTTTCATATCAACAAGGCAAGCATTTACCTGTTCTACGAAGAATATGCAAAAGCAGTAGCATCAGTAAACGAAGCTAATAAGTATGCTAAATCTATGTTTAGCCTGCCCAACCTGACTGTGCTGTGTGCCAAATCCTTTTTTGCATCTGCAGGCTGCGTTAATTATACTTCCACAACCGAGGCAAGTCATCTGAAAAAACAGATGAAGCACGAGTTGGGCAAAATGAAAAAGTGGGCTGCGTATAACCCGAAGAACTTTCTGCACCTGCAACTGCTTATGGAAGCTGAACTGGCACATGCTGAAAATAATTTTGGAGCGGCGACTAAGCTATATGATCTGGCGATCGATACCGCTAATAAAAACGAATGGTTATCGGATGAAGCCTTTGCCAATGAACTGGCTGCTAAATTCTATTATAAAAGAGGCAGTGAGCGTGCGGCATCCGGTTATTTCCAGGAGGCATACTATCTATATGATAAATGGGGCGCAACCGCAAAAACGAAATTCCTGGAGGAGCAATACCCTAAACTGTTCATTGCCGCAAAAGATACTGCTGCATCTACGCTAAGGCAACAAGGCACTGCCAGGAGATCGTACATGGGTACCGAAAGCCTGCAGGTACTTGATGTGGCGTCTATTGTAAAATCATCACAGGCTATATCAGGAGAGATAGAGTTAAAGTCGTTGCTGAGTAAAATGATGCAGATCATAGTAATGAATGCCGGAGCTGAAAACGGGACTCTGTTACTGGAACATAATGGCAGCTTGTATGTACAGGCAGTAGCCGTAGGTGACGAGATAACCACAATGCAGAATATACCATTGAGAGACGGCCGGGATCTGCCGCAGGCCATTGTAAACTATGTATATAACCTGAATGAAGCCATAGTGCTGAAAAATGCAACACGGGAAGGTAAATTCACTAACGATGAATACATTACTAAACGTAGCGTGAAGTCGGTATTGTGCAGCCCTATCGTTTTGATGAATAAGATATATGGCGTTATCTACCTGGAAAACAATGTATCTGTAGGTGCATTTACAGAAGACAGGCTGAAGGTATTGCAACTGCTGTCATCGCAGATGGCTATATCCATTAACAATGCAGCATTGTATGCAAACCTGGAAGAAAAAGTAGAAGAACGTACCACAGAACTGAGGGCTGAGAAGCAAAAGTCTGACCTGTTGCTGTACAATATATTACCGGAAACAGTGGCCGAAGAGTTGAAACGCTCAGGATCGGCAGAGGCAAAACATTATAGTGCGGTTACCGTACTGTTCACCGATTTCAAGAACTTCAGCCAGGCAACTGAAAAGATAAGCCCGCAAAAGCTGCTGAAAGAGATCAATATATTCTACAGCGAATTTGACCGGATCATTACCAAGTACGGACTGGAGAAAATAAAGACCATAGGCGACAGCTATATGTGCGCAGGTGGTTTGCCGGTAGAAAATTCCACCCATGCCAAAGACATTATAAAAGCAGCAATAGAAATACGCGACTTTACACTGCAAAGAAATGCCCTGCAGCTGGCACAGAATGCGATGGTGATGGAAATAAGAATAGGTGCCCATACTGGCCCTGTAGTAGCCGGTATAGTAGGCGTAAAGAAGTTTGCCTATGACATATGGGGCAATACAGTGAACCTTGCCAGCAGAATGGAAAGCAGCGGGGTTCCGGGCATGATCAATATAAGCGGCTCTACCTATGAGCTGGTCAAAGACGAATTCAAATGCGAGCACAGAGGGAAGATAGCCGCAAAGAACAGCGGAGAAGTGGATATGTACTTCGTACATGGAAGACTATAATATACCAACCTGAAATAGTAGCAGTTCTCCTTCCCGATTACAGCCATCTTGTCTGATATTCAATGATTTATATGACATTATTTCCGCATAATTAGTTTGGAACGTTTTTTATGGATGTAAGTCATACAAGCAATCAACATGAATCTGAACAACTTTACAATAAAGGCACAGGAGATAGTGCAACAGGCGCAGCAACTGGCTTTTGATCACCAGAACCCTAGCATAGAAACTGCGCACTTTTTGCAGGCATTACTTAATGACGCTGACGGCCCTATCTCTTACCTACTGAAAAAGAACAACGTAAACATAGGTTTTGTAGAAGGCAAACTGAAAGAACAGATAAGCAAACTACCAAAGCTGAATGGTGGCGAACCTGCACAGAATATAAGCAGGGAGGCCAATAATGCGGTTCTACGTACCGGCAACATACTCAAGACATTCGGCGACGAATTTGTAACACCTGAGCACCTGCTTATAGCTATACTGCAGGTAAATGATGATACCGCTAAATTATTGAAGGATGCCGGACTGACCGAAAAAGGACTAACGGCCGCAATAAAAGAATTACGCAAAGGCAGTACGGTAAATTCACAGACATCGGACCAGCAATACAATGCACTGCAGCGCTATGCCAAGAACCTGAATGAACTGGCACGCCAGGGCAAGCTGGATCCTGTGATAGGCCGAGATGAAGAGATACGTCGCACACTGCACATCCTGTCCCGCAGATCGAAGAACAACCCGATACTGGTGGGCGAACCGGGTGTAGGTAAAACTGCAATAGTAGAAGGACTGGCACACCGTATCATCAATGGCGATGTACCGGACAATCTGAAATCGAAGATCATCTTTGCGCTCGATATGGGTTCACTTATGGCGGGTGCAAAGTACAGGGGTGAATTTGAAGAGCGACTGAAAGGAGTAATTAAGGAAGTTGCAGAAAGTGATGGCGCAGTGATCCTGTTCATAGATGAGATACATACCCTGATAGGTGCAGGAGCAATGGAAGGGGCAATGGATGCCGCCAATATACTGAAGCCTGCACTGGCAAGAGGCGAACTGAGAGCAATAGGTGCTACAACGCTTAATGAATACCAGAAATACTTTGAAAAAGATAAAGCTCTGGAAAGGCGTTTCCAGAAGGTGCTGGTGGACGAGCCATCGCCGGAAGACGCTATATCAATACTACGCGGACTGAAGGACAGGTACGAGAGCCACCACCAGGTGCGTATAAAAGACGAAGCCATCATAGCAGCGGTAGAACTTTCGCACCGGTACATCACAGACCGCTTTCTGCCCGACAAGGCGATAGACCTGATAGATGAAAGCGCAGCCAAGCTGAAGCTGGAACTGAACTCTATGCCTGAAGCACTGGATGAACTGGAACGCAGGATACGCCAGCTGGAGATAGAACGTGAAGCGATAAAACGTGAAAACGACGAGGACAAGCTAAAGGAACTAAGCCAGGAAATATCATTACTCAGTGTCCAGAGAGATACGCTGAAAGCAAAATGGCTGGAAGAAAAAGAAATTGTAGATAAGATAAACAAAGCCAAGAACTCGATAGAACATCTGAAACTGGAAGCAGAACAGTCAGAACGCGAAGGCAACTATGGCCGTGTAGCAGAGATACGATATGGCAAGGTACAGGAAGAAGAAGGAAAAATAGAAAGCCTGTCGAAGCAACTGGATGAAATGGATAGCCAGCACAAACGCCTGCTGAAGGAAGAAGTGGATGCCGAAGACATAGCGGAAAACGTGGCAAAAGCGACAGGGATACCTGTACAGCGGATGATGACCAGTGAACGGGCAAAACTGCTTAACCTGGAAGACGAACTGCATAAACGAGTAGTAGGACAGGATGAAGCCATCGAAGCCGTAGCAGATGCTATACGCAGGGGCAGGGCCGGCTTGCAGGATCCACGCAAGCCGATTGGTTCCTTCATATTCCTGGGTACTACCGGTGTGGGTAAAACAGAACTGGCGAAGGCGCTGGCGGAAATATTGTTTGACGACGACACCATGATGACCCGCATAGACATGAGCGAATACCAGGAAAAGCACAGCGTGAGCCGATTGGTAGGAGCTCCTCCGGGTTATGTGGGTTATGATGAGGGTGGACAACTGACCGAGGCCGTACGTCGTAAACCATACTCGGTGATACTGCTCGATGAGATTGAAAAGGCACACCCTGATGTATTCAATATACTGCTGCAGGTACTTGATGATGGCCGACTTACCGATAACAAGGGCCGTACTGTGAACTTTAAGAATACTATCATCATCATGACCAGCAATATGGGCAGCCATATCATACAGGAGAACTTTGCAGAACTTAAGGACCAGGATATAGACCATGTGGTAGATGCTACCAAGGAACAGGTGATGGAGGTATTACGCCAGTCATTAAGGCCTGAGTTCCTGAACCGGGTAGACGACGTGATCATGTTCCGCCCACTGATGAAGAAAGAGATCAAGGGCATCATCCGCATACAACTGGAGCAATTGAAACAACAGTTAGCAACCCAGGGCATCAACCTCGAGTTCACCGACTATGCGCTCGACTACTTGGTTCAGCGTGGATTTGACCCGCAGTATGGCGCAAGACCGCTGAAAAGAGTGATACAGAAAGACATCATCAATATGCTGAGCAAGAAGATAATAGGCGGAGAGATAGACAAAGCGAAACCGGTACTGATAGATGTATTTGACGGCGTGGTGGTGATGAGGAATGAAAATTAAAAAGGGAAAATTTGAAAGGCAAAAAAAGTAAGTAGAGAGAGAGAGAGAGAGAGAGAGAGGAATAGTAGATGTAAAAAGCGCATGGAACGATCCATGCGCTTTTTGGTTTTATTGTTGTTAGTATTTGTTAGTCGAGTTTTACATCACTCATTTTGAATGCAGGATAGTATTTTTTAGCCAGTGCTTCGTATTGTTGCGCTTCGCTCGTCTTACCCAGCATCTCGTATGACTTAGCTATGTAGGGTATGTTTACGGGGTTATGGCTAAGGTTAAATTCTTTGATAAAAATATCAATACAATTAGCATACTGACGGGAATAAAAATAAGCCCTTCCAAGATTTGAATACGCATTCACCTGTTGCGGGTTGGCGCTTATAGCTTTGGTGAACAGAGCTATTGCCTCAGGATACCTTTTGCGATTCATATATATAGCACCAAGATTATTGGCAGCATTAGCATCTGCGGGATTAGCATCTGCGAATATTTTAAAATGGTGTGCGGCAGAATCAAGGTTGCCCGCGAAATAAAAGGCGGTACCTAATTCCTGGTGAGCATTCATATTACCCGGTTCCAGGGCAAGCGCCATATTAAAATACATAATCGCTGAGTCAAACTTCTGCATCTGCTTAAAGCTGAGCCCTGCATTATAATAAGAATACTTCAGGTTTGGATTGAGTTGTATCGCAATCAGGAAATTGTTTTTCGCTTCCTCCCACTTTGCTTTTGCGAGATAGACGTTACCCAGGTTGTTGCGGGCAGTAGCATTGCCGGGGTTCAGTTCTAT
>CAYZKL010000048.1:0-671 GCA_964478855.1 uncultured Flavipsychrobacter sp. | reverse complement strand
CGTGCACCAATGCAGAGTCATGCTGCTTTTCACGATCATATACCCTACCCAGTTCTATATGCGCATCCGCAAAATCAGGATAAATGATGAGTGCTTTTTTCAGGTACTCAATGCTTTCGGCATCCATTGCTTTTCGTTTCAGAGTATCCTGCTCACGCTCATACATGCTCTCAGCCATTACAGTGGCCAGGTAGTGATACAGGCGACTGTCATTAGGCGACTTCTTCACATCGGCAGAAAACAGTGTGTAACCGTTGCGCCAGTCTGCGTTACGCGCAAGTGTCATTCCACCGAAAAGCAATAGTAACGGAACGAGCACCACCAATACCTTCTTGCTTTTCAGGGTATTGATATCCCCGGCCTCAGACTTTAGTAACCACTGCTCTACCCCAAGCCCTGCTGCAAGGCAATAACCCATGCTGCAGAAAAACGCAAAACGTTCCGCCATAGTAGCACCCATAAGGAACGGAATGTTAGAGAACAGGAACAGTGTAGCCAGGTAAAACAATATTGCAAATGACCACGGATCTTTTTTGTTTTTGAGGAAACGGGTAACAGCTACATACACCAGTGCCAGGTGCGCTAACAGGGCCACCCAGAATTTGATACTGATAAGATCCGAATACGGAATGGCATTGAACGAATAGTTGGCCAGCAGCGGGTATGGTATG
>CAYZKL010000047.1:14228-28772 GCA_964478855.1 uncultured Flavipsychrobacter sp. | reverse complement strand
TCTGAAATGCGTTCGTCTTTTGTAAAATTGGTATGGTTTTGCTTGTATAGGGATAATTGAAGTTATTAGATTGATCGTAATCCACCCTTGATGTTATTCAATTGTGAATTGTGTGCTTAGATTTTAAAAATTATTTATTTAATATAAATAACTTAGCATACAACATGTATTATCGAAAATTATAGCCGATATTTGCGCAGCAGAAAATAATATGATACTTTTAAGCATCATTAGCTGTATAACTATTTAGTTTTTAAAAGCATATGCCAAACGTACTGGTAATAGATGATGACGACATAATGCTGAAGGCAATTAAGAACATCCTTAACAAAGATGGCTTTAATGTACTTACAGCAAAGGATGGTAAAGAAGCCTTTGAAATGCTTGATAACTCTGTGTATGACATAGTCATTACAGATCTTATGATGCCTTATGCCAATGGCCTTGAGGTAGTGAGCAAGCTTAGGAATGATAACGAGAAAAGACACGTTGGTATCATAGTGGTCTCATCAGTAGGTAATGAAGAAACGATCACCGAGGCTTTCCGCCTTGGTGCCGATGACTACCTGAAGAAACCAATTATGGCAGGGGAATTGTTGCTCCGTATTCGCAGGCTGATCGCCAATAAGAGCAGCAAAACCCAGTTTATAACTAAAAAAAAATAACTACTATACATGTGGAATGATCTGGTTGACCTTTTATTCCAGGCTTACGAGCAGTTCCTGCTGCTTCCACTATTCATCGAGATAGCACTCGTGCTGATCTTTGTGGCTGTAGTTGCTACTCTTATTGCTTACTGTGTTATCCTCTTCAAGCGGTATAAGTCTTATACCTACAACAAAAGGCTATCTCATCTCAGCCCTCGTATAGAGGATCTGATCACTGAGCAGGTACTCCTCAACGAGAATCTGGAAAAAGGGGTGCCCGTTGATGAAATTGAATTCGACCATAAGGCTATTACAGATAAAATGTACAAGCGTCCTGCTGTCCGGCAGATATTAATTGATACATTGATCAGGTATCGTAAAAACTTCCGTGGAGAGGTAGGAGAACTGCTGCGCAAACTCTATATCGATATGAACCTCATGGAGGATTCATTCAATAAACTGAAAAGATACCAGTGGGAACATAAGATCAAAGGATTGGTCGAGTTGACTCAGATGGACATTCCTATCTCTGACTCTACGCTGCTTCCGCTTACCAATAGTGTTAACCCTACGCTAAGGGCCGCATCAAGGAATGCCTATATTCAATTGAGTAAGAATGAACCTTTCAAATTCTTCGATATTGCCACTGAACCTATCCTTCCCTGGGATCAGCTGGAAATGTTCAAGATCATTACTACTACAAAAGAGATCACCATACCTAACTTTTCACGTTGGGTTAGCTACTCCAACAACAAAAGCATCGTTAACTTCTGCCTTAAACTGATTGTTTACTACGATCAGCAAAGTGCTATACCTGCTGTGCTGGAATTATTAGGTACCAAGGACCACGCATTCAGGGCAAATGCTATCAACTGCCTGGGCAAGTTGTCGGCAGAAAGTGCAGAAGAAAAACTTGTGACCATATATAATAGTCAGCCGGTAAACTGCCAGATTGAGATACTCAAGGCCATAGGCCGTATTTCATCAGGCAAGTACCTCGAATTTCTAAAGCATGAGTTCCTGTATTCTTACAATTTCGAGATACAGATGAGTGCTGCCCGTTCTATCATTAAGCATAATACGCAGAGTTCTCGTGTACTGCTCAATGAACTGATGGAATCAACTAACGAAGACAATCAATTGATCATTAAACATTGCCATAACCCGCTTATTAAGTATTAATTACTAACTAACACTTAATATAAACACCTATCGCAAACGGATATAAAATAAGATGAAGTATATCAACGACTTTTTTACCAGGGGCACTTTTTGGGAGATCCTTGGTGCATTTTACCAGTACGCGGTATTCATTTATGGTACTACACTGTTGCTTTGCTATGGGCTGTTGGCATTCCTTTCATTGGCTGCCATCCGCAGGTACATGAAGAAGAATGCATCTGTTGATTATAATATCATTATTGAATCTCCGCTCGCGCCGGGTATATCGGTAATTGCACCAGCCTATAATGAGGGTGTTACCATCATCTCCAACGTCCGCTCACTACTTACGTTCAATTATCCGAAGTACGAGGTAATATTGATCAACGATGGTAGTACTGATGATACGCTGGAAAAACTGATCAATGAATTTGAACTGGTAGAGGTTGACTATGCATACCGTGAACGACTGACTTGCAAACCGGTAAAGAGAATATTCAAATCCACTAACCCGGCCTACGATAAGTTGAGTGTGGTAGATAAGATAAATGGTAAGAGTAAGGCAGATGCGTCGAATGCAGGTATCAATATATCAGTGTTCGATTACTTCCTTTGTACCGATGTGGATTGTATCCTTGATAAAGATACCCTCATTAAACTCATCAAGCCGTTCATGGATGAAGAGACCAGTACTGTACGCGAAATAAACGGCGATGTGCAGATACAGGAGGATTACCGCAGGGTTATTGCATCTGGTGCTACACTGCGTATGGTTAACTCTTGCGAGGTGGATGATGGTCTGATGATCCGTGTACGTCCTCCTAGGCGTTTATTGCCCCGTTTCCAGGAAATGGAGTACATCCGCGCCTTCGTATTGGGTAAAATGGGTTGGGATTTTATCAATGCCGTACCAAACGTATCAGGTGGTCTGGGTATGTTCAATAAGGAGATCGCTATCAAAGCCGGTGGTTATGATTCGCTTTCACTTGCAGAGGATATGGACCTTATAACGCGCATGGGTGCGTTCATGAAGGATAATAAAAAGAAGTATTCAGTAAAATATGTACCTATAACTCTTTGCTGGACAGAGGGTCCTACCACACTCAAGGTATTTGGAAGGCAGCGTACCCGTTGGGGCCGTGGTCTTGCCCAGTTGATGAGTACACATAGAAAAGTTATTTTTAATCCGAGGTATGGCAGAATGGGTATGATAGTGTTCCCATATCACGTTTTTTTTGAATTACTTGCCCCGATAATTGAATTTACGGGAATTCTGTTTTACATTTACCTTATATTAACACGCCAGATCAACTGGCCATATGCAATAATTTTAATAGTATTTGTGTATACATACAGTGTGATGATCACAACCATTGCACTTCTATGGGACCAGATAACGTTTAAATACTATAAAACCTGGGGGGAAACCATAGGACTCTGTCTGATGGCATTTTTAGAGCCGTTCATCTATCATCCGTTGATAGTGTTCTTTGCCCTTAAAGGATATTTTAATTTTATTATCGGACGTAAGCACGTGTGGGGAGAAATGCAGCGCCAGGGCTTAGGTACGCAGAAGAAAAGAACTACCGTTAAAGCAGGCTAACTAACCATTAAATACAACTTACAATGAAACCAACATTAAAATCAGTACTCACAGTACTGCTTCTTATGTTGTGCGTAAATACACATGCACAATGGCTGAAAAAGGCCGAGTCGTCGGACGACTTGTATAAAGAGGCGAAGAGGGAGATTGAGGCTAAGCCGCCACACTACCAACGTGCCATTTCTTTGTGCAACAGGGCTCTCGACATCTCTCCGCGTAACCTTGATATCTATCTGTTACTGGGACGGGCATATTCTCTGGCCGGCAAAACCGACAGCGCACGTATCACCCTCAACTATGTGATACAGAAAAATCCAAGATATAAGGATGCCTATATATACCTCGTAAATATGGAGGCTGTTGCTTGTAACTACCAACAGGCTATTGAGTATGCGGATATGGGATTGAAACAATATCCTAATGATCGTGACCTGCTCCTGAAAAAACTGGACATATATAATAAGATGGGTGACTGGATAGAAGGCAGCAGGCTTGCCGACTATCTTTTCGAACATTATTCTACCGATGCTTACATACGCAGTGTATATCTCGATTATAAATTAACACTGGCACGCCAGTACGCACATAGGGGCTATATAGAAATTTCTAAAAGGGCTTACGAATCAGTGCTGGAACAGGATCCGTTGAATAAAGAGGCTTTACAGTCTGTATTTGCTTTGGATGTACGTTCAGGTAATTACGAAAGTTCACTTGCTTATACCAACCGTGCGCTGCAGGCTACACCAAACTCTTACGAGTTCCTGCTGAAGAAGATAAGCATACTGGATGCGATGGCCCGCTATGTGGAAGCCATTGCAGTGGTAGAGAAACTGATGAAACTGTATCCTACCAACAGTGAGGTGCAGAAGTTGAATACTTACCTGCGTATGGAAGCAGGAAGGTATTATATGAATACGGACCCTTACCTGCAGTTCCAGGCAGTACT
Organism: uncultured Flavipsychrobacter sp.; assembly: GCA_964478855.1. Taxonomy (GTDB): domain Bacteria; phylum Bacteroidota; class Bacteroidia; order Chitinophagales; family Chitinophagaceae; genus Nemorincola. The sequence continues at coordinate 24,415 of CAYZKL010000047.1, read as the reverse complement.
GGAAAGAGAGCCGGGCAACAGGGACGCACTTAACTATGTGATCAACATTGCTACCAGCAGGGGACTATTGAACGATGCGGTAAGATGGGCAAACGTAGGTTTGAAACGCTACCCTAATGACCGTGACCTGCTGACAAAGAAAATGGGTGCGCTGGAAGGATTGAAAAGTTATGGCCCTGCGTCTAAGATCGCGGAAGGCATTTACAAATCAAGCCCTACTGCTGCCAACAAAGCCAACTTTATAGAGTTAAGGACATTGAGCGCAAAACAATTCATCAACGACCAGGAGTATGACAGCTCGGTAGATGCATTGAAGAGCGTATTGTTCTATGATCACTCAAACATTGCTGCTACTAACTACCTGATCAATGCATACACGCAACAGAAAAGGTATGATGATGCAATACACACTATTGACGAAGCACTGACTTATTACCCCGGCGATCAGAGGCTGTTGTATAAGAAAGCAGCTACGCTGGAGGCATACCAGAAATATGCTGATGCCGCTATGATATCCAAGCAGCTGTTGCAGCGATATCCTGAAAGTCACCAGTACCTCGTAGCCTTTGTAGAGCAGTCATTACAGGCCAGCCGCCAGTCAATGCAGTACGATGATTATTATGGTACGATAGGTGTACTTAACGAAGTGCTGCAACGCCAGCCTGAGAATGTGGACGCCCTCAACTACATGATCAACATTCAGTCTGCATACAAACAGTATGATTCAGCACTGGCTTATGCAGACCAAGCGCTCCGCTTCTATCCTGAAGACAAAGACTTCCTGCTGAAAAAATCTTCAGTATTGGCAGAAGCTAAAAGATACCAGGAAGCCTATGCTATATCAGGCATGCTCCATGAGAACTATCCTTACAACATCCGTTTTAAAAATGCGTATGTTGATCAGCTACTGGGATCAGGTAAACAATATTTAAGCAACAACGAATCAGACCAGGCACTGCAGGAGTTCTTTAAAGCGCTTGCTATCTCGCCAAACGATACGCTGCCACTGTATTATACGATCAATGTATTGATCGATAAAGGACAGAATGACTCCGCACTCATACTTGTAGATCGTGGCCGTGCATTATATCCAAACAATCCGTACTTCCTGCAGAAAAGGGCTCAGATCTATGAGAACCAGCAGAAGTGGGAAGATGCATGGAAGGCTGCAGATACACTTGCTAAGCTCACTCCATGGGATATCAAAGCCGTTGACTATTCTGAATACCTGTACAGCAGGAGGTTGAAGAATGAAGTAGGTTTCTTCTATCTGCGCTCTAAGATCATGGACTCTACCAACACGGTCATTAATAATGTGGCTACCGTGCAATACACCCGTAGGTTTGGCAAAGGATCTATCACAGCCCGTGTCAACTATGCAGGAAGGTACACTGGTACAGGTTTCCAGTATGAGTTGGAAGGTTACTATACATTTGCTAAGAGGGTAGGCTTATACCTTGTTGGTGCATACTCACCTGACGGTACCATATTCCCAACCACTCGTTTGGGTGGTTCACTTACTTTCTTCCTGAACAAGGGCTGGTCAGTAGAGCTTGGTGGTCGTTACCTGAAAGCTGATAGCGGTGCGCTGATATCAGGCCTGCTAGGTGTATCCAGGGAGTTTAAAGATATGTCAACCGGTGTTCGTGGTTACCTTACCCGTTTCACCAATGTCGCCAACATTACCAATACCTATTATTCAATATTGTGGAACTCAAGGTTCTACCTGAATTATACGCATGCAGACTATTTCTCTACTATAGTTGGTTATGGTACAGCGCCTGATGACTTTAGCCGTAACTATGAGATATCCCGTTTGCTCGCTTACAACACAGTAAGTGTGGGTGCCGGGTACTCCAAGCAATTCCATTACCGTACCACTATAGGCATATTTGGCTCATGGTACCACCAAAAATTAGCAGTGCTCTCTTACCGCAACCAATACGATATTTACGCAACTTTGCTTAGAAGATTCTAAACAGCAAAGTAGTAATGAGCAAGAGACCACTTTTTGAATTGTTTTTGGTGTTGGTGTGCATGAGTGCTTGCAATGGTACTGCACAGGAACTGATCATAGTAAACCATAACACTACAGAATACAACATAGTGATACCACAAGAGCCGACCAAGCTGGAACAGCGGTCGGCTCTTGTGCTTCAGAAGTACATACAGCAGGTTTCAGGTACATCAATACCTGTGGTCAATGAGAAGGGCCGGAGTAAATCGCCCTGCATATACTTAGGCCATACAACGAAAGGAGATAAAGCAAGCAATGGTAAGATGGTAGCAGAAAGCTACCTGCTGGAAACCGATGGTAAGGACCTGGTGATAGTAGGTGGTAGCGGCAAGGGTCTTATCTATGGTGTCTATGCTTTCCTGGAAAATTATGTGGGCTGCAGAAAGGTAAGTAATGTACCAACCATAGTACCTGAGAAGAAAGTTATAGTTATACCCGGCCGGATACATGATGAACACAAACCACTATTCGTGTATCGTGAATCTTACTATCCCGCATCGCATGATGCGGAATACCTCGAATGGAACCAGCTACACCAACTCGAAGACCTTTGGGGCGTATGGGGGCATAGCTATAACAAGCTGGTGCCTGCACAAACCTACTTCAAGACCCACCCTGAATACTTTGCGCTGGTAAAAGGCAAGAGGCAGGCTACACAGTTGTGCCTGGGTAATGAAGATGTATTTAAAATAGTAGTGGGAGAATTCAAAAAGAGAATGGCTGATAATCCGGATGCGATATACTGGTCCATCAGCCCGAATGATGATAACGGTTACTGCACATGCGAGAAATGCAAACCGGTGGATGATAAGTACGGCAGCCCAGCAGGCTCACTGATAAAGTTTGTGAACAGGGTCGCTAATACATTCCCCGACAAGCAATTTACCACACTGGCATACGGCTATACTCACAAGGCTCCTCGTGATCTGAAGCCCGCAGATAATGTATTTGTGTTCCTGAGTAATATTGATGCATATCGCGACAAGCCGCTTACAGATGAGGGATCCGCAAACGCCTTCAGGAACGATCTGAAAGCATGGGGCGCACTCACACCAAATTTGTTCATCTGGGATTACATCACACAGTTCACCAATTACCTGGCACCATTCCCTAATTTCCATACACTGCAGCCCAATATGAAGTACCTGCATGATAATGGCGTTAAGGGCATATTTGCGCAGGGTAGTGGTGATACCTACGGTGAGTGGGCAGAACTGCGAAGCTATGTAACCGCTAAACTATTTGAAGATGACAAAGCGGATGTAAAGAAGCTGATCGCTTCCTTCATGAAGGACTATTATGGTAATGCGGGTAAATACCTGCAGCAATACCTGGAACTCGTTCAGGAGAAAATGATCGCCTCAAAAAGGAAACTGGATATTTACGGTAATCCCGTAAATGAGTGGAAGTCATACCTCACCCCGGAACTGCTGGAGCAGTATAGTGCATTGTTTGATAAAGCCGAAGGAGCGGTGGAAACTAATCCTGTGTATGCCGAACGTGTAATGAAGGCAAGGTTATCACTGGAATATACAGTGTACCAGCAGGCTCGTTTCTACGGGATAGAAAAGCATGGCATATTTGTAAAAGAAGGGTCGGGCTGGGCAGTGAAGCCAAAGTTTATAGAAAAGGTAACAAGGTTTGTTGCCAACTGCAAAAAGTCAGGCGTAACTGAAATGGCAGAAGGCGGACCAAGCCCTGATAAATACCTTGCAGAATGGAATGCTATATGGAAAGCCGGTGTTACCTCTACAAAGGCTATAGGGGCGTCAGTAACGCTGCAATTCCCGTTTGCTGAGGACTATCCTGCCAAAGGCAATAAAACCCTTGTAGATGGCAACCCCGGCTACAGTGATTTCAGTTATAACTGGCTGTGTTTTTACGGTACACCAATGGTGGCCACGATAGACCTGGGAAAGGTGCAGAGCATAAGCAGCATAAAAATGAATTTCCTCGATGATCCGAGGCACTGGATATTCCTGCCGGAGAAGGTAAATATAGAGGTATCTGCTGATGGTGCGGTGTATCATTCTGTTGCTACGCTAAAGTCACCTGCAAATGAGGAACACTATGACGTAGCCGTAAAGCCGTACGTCACCAGGACATCAGAAAAGGCCAGGTATATTAGAGTAACGGCTAATAACCTGCAGGCACTGCCTGAATGGAGGATCAGGGATGGTAAGAAATCCATGATAGCCTGTGATGAAATATTTGTGCAATAATATTCCTTGGCATCATTGTTGAGCTATATTTTACGTGGCTCGTGGAAGAATAGTCTGCCAATTTAATGCTAAATAACAACGTATTCTAATGTATAAATTACCTCCTGCCCGTTTTTTACGCTATTTTTGATAATCAAACCCTTGCACCAATGATCAGGAAAATAATAATCGCAGTTATAGCCCTTGCAATAATAGGTGTATGTACAGGCGTTTATATGTGGTACAAACCACACCCTAAGGCTGAAGATCAGGCAAGCATATCTATCACCGCAGAAAACCTTACTAAAGCCTTTACTGCTGATGAGCAAAAGGCAAACACAGTATATCTGGATAAAGTAATTGAAGTGTCTGGTGCGGTAAGTGACGTAAAACAACAGGACGGTAAAGTGTTCGTTACGCTGGAGTCCGGAGACCCGATGGCGGAGGTGCAGTGCACGCTGCGAGATGCGGGGGCAACTGCGGCAAAAGGAGATAAGGTATTGATCACCGGTTTCTGCAGGGGCAACAATATGGGTGTTATCCTGACAGAGTGTGTGATCAAAAAACAATAATCATTTAAAAAGCGATAAAAGGAATGAGAAAGCAAATTACGACCGTGGCCATTGCTCTGCTGATAGGATTATCTGGCTGCTATTATGATAAAGCAGATAAACTTTATCCTTTAAATACCACCACCAACACTTGCGATACCACCACCATTTCGTATGCCAACGACATCTTGCCCATACTGAACGCAAATTGCAATCTAAGCGGGTGCCATGACAACAGGAGCGCATATAACTTCACCGTATTTACCACATTACAAACATGGGCGCTCAATGGCAGATTAGTTGGTGATATCAACATGGCAAGTGGTTTTAATCCTATGCCTAAGAACCTGCCGAAATTACCTGATTGCAGTATCAACAAAATAACCCGCTGGGTAAACCAGGGAGCTCAAAATAATTGATCCACAAAAAAATAAAAACCATGAAAAAGCTGATTCTTTTTATAGCCGTAACAGGCATTAGCGCAACAACAATGTTTGCGCAGAACTACATGACACGCACAGGTAAGGCATCTTTTAATGCGACTGCTCCTAATTCGCCGGAAAAGATAGAGGCTGTGAATAATGAGGTGTCTAGTGTAGTGAGTGCAAGTGGTGACCTGGTGTTCTCAATATTGGTGAAGGGTTTTCGTTTTGAAAGGCAATTGATGCAGGAACACTTCAATGAGAACTATATGGAGAGCGATAAATTTCCTAAGGCTGATTTCAAAGGCAAGGTCGCTGATGTGAATTTTGCTAAAGACGGTACCTATAATACTGTTGCAACGGGCAAACTGACCATACACGGTGTGAGCAATGATGTTAGCGTTCCGGGTACTGTTACAGTAAAAGGAAACAGCGTTAATTTAAAAGCAAAATTCTCAGTAAAACTTGCAGACTACAAAATTGCGGTGCCATCAGTAGTTGCAGATAAAGTGGGAAAGACTGCAGCAATTAGTGTAGACTGCAGCCTGGATAAAAAATAATATCGAAGACATAAATAACAACTATGCGAAAATTTTTATTGCCACTTTTATTGTGTTGCACAACGGGTACTGCATTTTGCCAATCTGAAAACCTGATGGACATGTTGGATGACAGTACGGGCGGAGTAAGAAGAAAGGAGCCGGTTACAGCTACATTCAAAGCTACCCGCATCATCAACAGTTCTACCGTAGAAAACCTCGGAATGGGTGTGCTTGATTTTCGTATCTGTCACCGTTTCGGGCAGATAGACCAGGGCCTTGAAAACTTCTTTGGATTGGATAACGCTATAACCTGTCTTGCGCTGGATTATGGTATTACCAACTGGCTGATGATCGGCGTGAGTCACAGCACACTGAATAAGGAAAATGTAGGTTTTGTGAAGACAAGACTGCTTCGCCAGAAAAAGGATGGCATGCCGCTTTCCTTGAGTTACTTCGGGTCAGCATCCGTGCAGACATTTACCACGCCAACACTTGATACAGGGCAAACCTACTATTTCAGTAACCGGCTGTGCTATACGCATCAATTGCTTATTGCCAGGAAATTCAGTGATAAACTGTCATTGCAGTTAATGCCTACTATCTTTCACCAGAACCTGGTAGACAGCACAAGTTTTGATAATGATGTTATTTCATTAGGTGTCGGGGGCAGGATAAAAGTGAGCAAGCGGATAGCTATCACAGGTGAGTATTATTATCGTTTCACCGGGGTAGATAACCTGGCAGGCACTAACAAAACCTATAATTCATTATCCATAGGTGCCGACATTGAAACCGGCGGGCATGTGTTCCAGCTATTCTTCTCTAATTCTTCAGGTGTTACTGAGCGCGCTTTCCTTTCCCAGACCAACCATAGCTGGACAGATGGAGCGATACATTTTGGTTTTAATATTTCAAGAGTATTTACAGTTGTAAAGCCTAAAGAATTCCGCAGCAAAGGGCCGGACAAATGGTAGTCTTTATCATAAAAGTTAAAAATAGTTAACCCTGCCGCCGGAAATCCGTTAAATACCCGTGGTTTTTTATATTTTTGAACATTATCTACCTAAATGGAGTTATGGTGTCATTGCTATTGCAATGATGCATTATAAAGAACTATGGCGACGGGGAAAAAATCTAAACCAACCTATTTTAATGCCATCATGGGTGTAGCCCTGGTGTTGTTCCTCATAGGGGTACTCGGCTGGCTGCTCATCAATGGCAGGGCGCTGTCACGTGCGTTCAAGGAAAACCTTGAGGTGCATGTGGACTTTCATGATAATGTTACCGATGAGAGCGTGAAGAAAATGAAGACCATACTGGATAAGCAATCATTCGTATGGCATTCCCGCATCATCACTAAGGAAGAGGCCGTAGCCATGGAAAACCAGGTGGAAGGCGGCAATATGGTCGAATTCCTTGGCTTCAATCCATTGTTTACCTCAATTTCGCTGAACCTGAATGAAGAGTACGTCAATAAGGACAGTCTGGCGAAGATCAAACAGTTCATTCTACAAAGCAATGTGGTCCGTGATGTTACTTGGGCAACCGTAGTGGTGGATCAGATGGATAAAAACCTGAAGAAACTAGGCTTTATTCTGGGAGGTATATCGGTAGTGTTACTCATTGTAGTCATATTCCTGATCGATAATACGGTAAGGCTGGCGATGTTCAGCAACAGGTTCATTATTAAGACCATGCAGATGGTAGGTGCTACACGTTCATTCATCACCAGACCGTTTGATATGCGTGCCCTTTTGAATGGTTTGCTCAGCGGTGTTGTTGCCGTTGTCGGACTATGGATCATCATGAAATTTGCAAACGGCTTGCTGCCGGAACTGAGTACCCTCAGCGATCCGTTGCATGTAGGTTTGCTGATGGCTGGAATGATCGTCCTTGGTATACTGATATCAATGATCAGCACACATCGATCAGTAGTTAAATACCTGAAAATGCATGTGGATGACCTTTATTAATTTTATAAAACATTTCTAATACAAGTAAAAATGGCTACAGTAACAAAATCAACATCAAAGCAACTGCCGGGCAACCAGGGCGCACAAACATTTTTGTTTGATAAAGAGAATTATATGTGGATGATAGGTGGTATAGTGCTTATCCTTGTCGGCTTTATGCTGATGGCAGGCGGTAAGAGTGCTAACCCGCATGAGTTCAACTACGCAGAGATATACAGCTTCCGCAGGATAACACTTGCACCGATCATTGTATTGCTGGGCTTTGGCATAGAGATATACGCCATCATGAAGAAACCTAAAGAAACTAACGAGGCATAATTAATGCTTACTGCGTTTTAAAACGGCAGGCCATTGGCTTGCCGTTTTTGTTTACCGGTTACAAGGATTTTCACTGATCCAATGAAAGCCCTGTTTAATGAGCGGGAAATTTTCAGCTGTTTTTTTGGTAAAGCACATCTTAACCACCTTATTTTGATACCCGCCATGCAAAATAAGATGCATGGAGTCAGGCTCATGGTATCTCCATCGTGACATATCTCCGCTTCCGAATGCCCATAGTGTAATTGTCTTATTCACCGTGTCAACTTCCATAGAGTAGCGGGTACGTTTACCACTCAGCGCTTTCACAATACCATAATTACTGTATTCTGAGATAAAGTAACGCCACGTTACCGTATCGGTGATAAGCAGCGGTACTAAGTTTTTATCACTGAATACGCTGTCTATCTCATACATGCCTTGTAACGGCAAGCGAGTTTTTTTTGTTTCTGTATGCATATGCGCATACATTTTTAAGCCCAATAAGAGCACCACCACAACAATGATCGATTTAACGATCTTCCTTGTTAACAGCCACTTTTTGTTGGTCAATGGATAAGCCGATGTAGCAGTTGCTTTATTAGCAATAAAGAATTTGTAAAGCCTGGTGAGGTCTGGCGCTAAAATATATAGGGCCATAAGAAGTAGATGGGCAGAGAATAGCTTTACAGGCACATCGTAACAAAAATTCATTGCGACCACATTGATCATAACCGTTATGGTAAGCAATGACCCGATTGTTTTTGTCCGCCAGAATAGCAATAAAACACCTCCTGATATTTCGGCAATTCCTGTGAAAACCCTGAACGGATAAGAATAACCCATAAATCTCCATAGCAGTCCCATTGGTGAACTATCTCCGTATGACTGAAGGAGAGTGCTGAATGTAGTATCCTGGAACTGCATCAGGAACAATTTGGCACAACCATATTCGATCATGTAATATCCGAGCACATAGCGAACAACAACCTGGACCCAGTATGCAGGCAAGTTATAGTTAGGACGTTTATAGTCGATTAGCGTCCACACAAGCGCAAATGCCGGTGTGAGAACAGCTATGCACAAAATAAGCAGGTAGTCGTGAGTGGTATCTCCGCTGCCGCTGGGGTGTGCAGCTATTAAATTGGGCGGTAAATGCAGGATACCGCCGGCAATCTGTGCCAATGGATCGAAAAGACCGCTCAGGAAAACAGTAAGTATATAGAGTATAAAATATACCGCAGTAAAACGAAACAGGATCTTTTTACCTGTATTCCATCGATTCGGGTTTTCCATAAATTATTTAACGATCATATAAAGATAATATTATCTTATTAACATAATATTTTATGTCCTTTTCCTATGAATATTATATGTTTGGGGTATAAATACAGGTATGAAACAGATCGTTACCATTTCTTTAGTTGCATGTATTGCGCTTACCGCGGCATGTAACAACTCGGCAAGTAATCAGCACCCATCAACAAAGTATGAGGAAAAGAAAACATCGCTGGAGGAAATGGAACAGGAAAGCCCTCTTAAATTCCTGAAGGTAAGCGGATCGCACCGCAGCAACCTGGTCAACCAGGTGGTAATAGAGGGAGAAGTGACCAATAAGGCTACTTTGGTCACATACAGGGATATCCAGGTGCAGATCACATTCCTCGATAAGGAAGGCGGTGTAATAGAGCGGCAAAAGCAAATGCTGGATGATGCAGTCGATCCTAAATCAACCTATGAGTTTAAAATAAAGACCGGGCATGTAAAAGGAGCCCATTCTGTATCGCTGGATATAACTAAAGCGATTGCCGATAAATAATACCAAATTCAGGATATTTCTACGAAATAGAACGATTTCAGAAAAAAATCTGGAGATCGTGTAACTTTTTTCCTGCTACCCCGATATACTATAGAATGGAGGCTAATGAGTACAATGCATGCGTACAGGAATGGGCAGATGCCCTGTTCAGGTTTGCCTGTAAATGTACAGGTCAGCCCGATGATGCGAATGATGTGGTGCAAAACAGCTTTGAAGTTCTTTGGCAAAAGCGGAAAGATGTGGAACCCGGAAAAGGTAAGGCCTTTCTTTTCCAGGTAGCTTACCGCCAGTCGGTTGACAATTACCGTAAGAGATCGAAAGTGTCCTATACTGATATTCCGGAAACCAGTACTACACTTTCTAAT
>CAYZKL010000047.1:6840-14218 GCA_964478855.1 uncultured Flavipsychrobacter sp. | reverse complement strand
GCGCGAAATAGCCTGCCAAATCTCACGAATGCCGCATTGGCGCAACTCGACGAACGGTCCAGGGCTTTGGTAACACTAAAAGACTATGAAGGCTATCGCTATGAAGAAATAGCACAAATAACAGACCTGTCGGAAGCGCAGGTGAAGGTATATCTGCACAGGGCAAGGAAAGTATTGAAGGACTATTTAGTAAGTGTTGAAAACATTATATAGGTATGGTAACGTGGGAAAATTATGAGGAGTATATAATGATGCATGCCGATGGCGAGCTGCAGCCGCATGAGGAAAATGCACTGATGGCATTTATAAATGAGCACCCTGAACTGAGGAAAGAACTTATTGCTTATGAACACACCCGTTTGGTGCCGGATACAACACAGGTATTTGTAAATAAAGATAGCCTGCTGAAGAAAGAGCCTACTGCAAAAATAATTGCATTTCCGCAGTGGCGCAGGTATAGTATTGCTGCAGGTGTAGCCGCGATCATTTTTATTTCCCTGTTCAAGGTGATGAATGATAAAAAGATAGAAGGAACAATTGCACGTATCGATACCGTAAGGCCTGAAGCACCGGTGCAGCAATCTATAGCACCTGAAAAGGTTATAGCCGCACCTCAACAGGAGATGATAGCAAAGCAGGATCGTAAGTCTGAAGCGAAGCCTGGTGTTATTCAGGCAGTAGTGCGCAAAGAGCGTAGTTCAGTTGAAAAGCAAAAAGAAGAGGTAGCCTATATGCCGGCAAGGCCTATCGCAGATAAGATCGCAACTTTGCCTGTAACAGAGATGCAACAGTTAAAGGGCGATGCTGTTGAGTTGAAGCCTGTTGCTTTGCAGGATGAACCAATTGCATATGCTTTAGCAAGTAATAGTACTTCAGATAAAGAATCATTCCTGGACAGGCTGCCAATAGATGAAATTAAAAAGGCGGGCATTGAAAATATGGCATCTGCGATATCAGATAAATACCAGCAGATAAATACCGTGAAACAAAACCTGCTGGACAAAAGTTTAAGTATCAAAGTAGAAAAAAGAAAACTTGTTATATCATTTTAAAAATTCAAAACAACGTTATGAAACGCACACTAAGTATTTTATTGATTGTCGTAGCATTTTTTTACGCAAACAACATACAGGCACAGGAAACCGAGAAAGGCGGTACCCCGCGTAGGTCTGTTACTTTAACCAATAAAGGAATATTTTTTGATAAGTCAGATAGCGCAGAAAAAACAATGAGTCTTGTATCAAAAAGGGACTCGGTAAGATTGGATAAGCACGACAACAAGCGGGTGACTACTTGTTTCTTTATGGATCTCGGGGTCAATATACTTAAGGACAATACTAATTATGCAGATCCTAATGTCCAAAGCTTTCTGAACGTAAGGTCGAACATGCAGAACAGTAATTTATTTGAATTAAGGAACAGTAAGTCAATCAATGTGAATATATACCCGGTTATGGTGAAATACATGGCGCTGAAAACCCCGGGGCAGAGAATATATGTATCTACAGGGTTAGGATTGCAATTCTATAACTTCCGTTATGAGCAGCCGATCACTTATACCAAGAATCCGGCAGGCATATTCATTGATTCCAGTATGTCCTTCAAAAAGAATAAACTGGCACTTGACTACCTGAATGTACCGTTGATGCTTACATTCAAGACAAGGATACATAAAGACCCTAAAGGCAGGCACAAGAAAGATACATGGCTGGTGTATGGTGCAGGTATAACAGAAGGTTTCCGTCTTGATTCCTGGACCAAGCAAGTTTCTGGAGCAAAGGGTAAGGTGAAATCACATGGCAATTTTGGCCTGGCCGACTTCAATACCTGTGTTACAGCTGAGTTTGGTATTGACGGACTGTTCAGACTCTATGGCTCATACCAGCTTACCTCTATGTATGAGAATGGTATAGATCAGCATCCGGTAAGCTTTGGTGTGCGTTTTTGCGGACTATAATTATTGAGAAAGCAAAAGGAGCAGCATCGCGAGATGCTGCTCCTTTTTTCATTAAATGCTAGTTCTTTTTTTCATCAACAATATTACCATCCTGCATGGTAAAAGTACGGTCTGTCATTTTTGCCAATGCGTCATTGTGCGTGATCATCAGGAATGTTTGTCCGAATTTATCACGCAGGTCCAGGAATAGATTATGCAATGCATGGGCATTTGCGGTGTCCAGGTTGCCGGTTGGTTCATCGGCCATTACTATAGCCGGACGTGTTACCAATGCTCTTGCAATAGCTACACGCTGCTGCTCACCTCCTGACAATTCCGATGGCTTGTTTTCAAGCCTGCTCCCCAGCCCTACAGTTTGTAGCATTGCTGCTGCCATGTCTTTTGCTTCCTTCTTGTTTGTACCCTTTATCCATAACGGCACACATACATTCTCTATAGCACTGAACTCAGGCAGTAAATGATGAAACTGGAATACAAAGCCGATATTGCTGTTGCGAAACTTTGATTGCTTTTTGGATGGCAATTTCAGGAAGTCTGTATCATTTATAAGTACAGTACCACTGTCCGGTTTATCTAATCCGCCAACAAGATGCAATAGTGTGCTTTTACCCGCTCCCGACGACCCTACAATTGATACGATCTCGCCCTTGGTGATATGAAACGAAACGTCGTTTACCACGGTAAGCGCACCATATTTCTTAAGTAGATTTTTAGCATCAAGCATGTATCGTAGCGTTCTTTGTTGGTTATGTAAATATGCGGAAATACCCGCAAACCAACCAAAGTGTTTTTTCTCCGGTCTCTTTTATCGCAATTAACTATAATTTAACTGCCGTTTGCCTGTTTATTTGCCGGCTTTTTAAAAATAGACTTTGTGGTTTTGATTTTTAAATTACATTTGCGGAAATAAGAAAAAAATAAATTATTCTATAATATGTTTTGGACACTCGAATTAGCTTCCCATTTGGAAGACGCCCCATGGCCAGCCACCAAAGATGAATTGATCGATTATGCCATCCGTTCAGGAGCGCCACTGGAAGTAGTGGAGAACCTGCAGGAGCTGGATGACGAAGGCGAAATATATGAAGGCATAGAAGACATATGGCCTGACTATCCGACGCAGGAAGACTTTTTCTTCAACGAGGATGAGTATTAAAATTACATAACTGAATCCCGCCCGTTTGGCGGGATTTTTAGTCAGAAGGATTTTAGGGAGTTATTACACTAAAACATACCAGCATGAAAAGCATAGTAGTTTTTTGCGGATCAGGAGAAGGATATAACGAGAGCTACCGGGAAGCTGCATACGAGCTCGGCCAGATGCTTGCATCCCGGAATATCAGGATCATTTATGGCGGCGCAAAAGTAGGCCTTATGGGTGCGTTGGCTGATGGTGCATTGCATGGTGGTGGCCTGATCACAGGAGTGATCCCGTATTTTCTGAAAACAAAAGAAGTAGTGCATGAAGGTATCAGTGAACTGATCACTGTGGATACGATGCATGAGCGTAAACTGAAAATGCATGACCTGAGTGATGGTATCATTGCTATGCCCGGCGGATGGGGCACAATGGAAGAGTTGTTTGAGATGCTTACCTGGAGCCAGTTGGGCCTGCATACCAAGCCAGTTGGCCTGCTCAATGTGAATGGATATTACGATGCACTGAAAGTATTTTGTGACAGCATGGTAACAGAAGGTTTCCTGGATGAATGCGTAAGCAGTACTCTGCTGATGAGTGGCTCTATGGAAGAACTGCTGGACATGATGGATGCTTACGAACCACCAGCAACTCCGAAATTATTAACTAAAAAGATGACATAAGCGTTTTACAATAATCTGCACTATATTGTCAACTTTTCAGACCATTTTTATTTTATCATGTTCAACAGAGCGGCCAAGATCAGGGTAATAACGAGAACAAAAGATTTTTTACTCGCCACACGTATCCTCCAAATATTTGCACCTTTTAACCGGTTATTCGCGTTCCTGTATAACTTCAATTTGCTCACTTCGTGGATACATAAGCATAAGAACGATAAAATGCTTTTGAATGACTTCTACAGGCCTAAAAGAAATTATACTGACCGTGAGAAAAGTTTCGCTGCTGTGCTGTCACATTATAAGTTAGATACGCAGCCAATATGCTATATGGAGTTTGGTGTGGCGAACGGAGGTTCTTTTAAATGGTGGATGAATGCCAGTACGAACGGTGCGTCTCGCTTTTATGGATTCGATACATTTGAGGGTTTACCCGAAGACTGGGGTTTGTTTGCCAAAGGCGATATGAATTTCGGGCTGCCGGAAGTACCGGATGCAAGAGGGCGTTTTATTAAAGGTATATTCCAGGATACATTACATGATCTGCTGCAGGAACTTGGCCCGGCATTTAAAATGCAAAGGAAAGTGATACACATGGATGCGGACCTGTTCAGCGCCACATTGTATGCACTGAGCCAGTTACATCCTTACCTGCAAAAAGGCGATATCATTATGTTTGATGAGTTCAACGTGTATGGCCATGAATTTATGGCTTACCGCTTGTTCACAGAATGCTTCTACATTAAGCTTAAACCGGTATCGGCACAGAATAATTTTTATCATACCGCATTTGAAGTTGAATAACCGCAAAGGGATTATAAACAGAGAAGGCTGCGATTCGCAGCCTTCTCTGTTTATATCAAACGTAATAACTAATTACTTGTTGATCGTCACTTTGCCCTGCTGCACGATCGTTCCCCCGCTATCTGCAATATTGTAGAAATACAGTCCTGACGGTAGCTGCGATACATCCAGAGTATCATTACCATTCAATGATTTCGTTGCCGCGGCCTTTCCGTTTGCTGCATAAAGCGTACAAGTCAAACGGCTATTCTTCGGACTCTCAAAGAAAATAACACCTGAAGCCGGGTTTGGATAAACGTTCACAGGCTTATTGTTACCTGCTACATTGTTTACTGCATTAACGTAAGGAGGTTGAGGTACACCCATCATAGTTACATCATCCACATAAAGTGTGCTGCTGTCCAGGCTTTTCCGTGCGGTGCTGCTGGTAAATATGATACGCATATTTTTTACGGAGTCAACCGTATCTGTGTACACAACATTTGCAGTTACCTGCGAGAAGGATGTTGATGGATAGATAGGCACACTACCCATACCTACCAATGAGTCGTTGCCACGTACTACTGCATAGGCCTGAACGGTAAGTAGTGCCGTATCATTGCCACCCCACATGCCTGTAACGCTGTCTATACCTGCTGTGTACTGTACATATGCACTTACCGATGTGATGCGGAGAGAAACCGGAGTACCGCCTGTAAATGTAGTGGCGCTCTCAATATCTCCACCACCTATAAGTGACAGTACATTAATACTTACTTTGGCATTTGACATTACTCCGGGTGCTACACCCAGCAGCGTATCCTGCCTTTTAGATATTATCTTGGCAGAAGAGCTGCCTCCATTCTTTATTGTATTTTCCTGGTATAACTGTGCATACCAGTTATGGCCGGTCAAAAAGAATTCGCCATTAACGATAAGCAGGGAATCAAAACCATACCATGCAGATGGTGCATGTATCGTAACTGCTGGTGCAAACCCGGCAACGTTACTGCGCCATGTTTCCATATCACCACCGGGCATAGCCACAGGCACGGCTTGGCCAAATGAACTAAAGCCGGCTACAAGCGCGGCAAAAAGAAAGTAAAGTTTTTTCATAGATTTAATTTATTTAGTGCTGTTGATTTAACGAACTGAGGCATTTCTCGATAGTAGTAAAATCCGGTATATCACCCGCATTCTCCAGTACTTCTGCATAAAGTACTATCCCCTCTTTGTCGATCACAAATGCCGAACGCTTCGATACGCCATCCATATCATTGAACCAATGATCGTATATGGTATCGTAAGCTGTAGAAGCTGTTTTATTGAAATCACTGAGTAATGGGAAATTAATGTTTTGCTCCTTTTTAAATACGCCCTGGGCAAAAAGGGAGTCAACAGATATACCATATACCTGTGCATTTACATTGTTGTAAAAAGACAGGTTGTCGCGTACCATGCATAGTTCTTTGGTGCAGGTACTGGTAAATGCTAATGGATAAAATAATAAAACGACATTTTTACCTTTTTGCTCACTGAGTGTAACTACATTCTTATCAGTGTCGCGAAGTGAGAAATCCGGGGCTGGTTGTCCTACCTGTATTGCCATAAATATATTTTGAGTAAAAGTAAACGAAGATGCGAATACTGTCAAAATTAAATACATTAGTGTTTATCTTAAATCGAATACTGTCAAAATTAAAGCCGGAGGGACATGTAAAGACAGAGTTCCTGCAAAATTGACCGACATTTTGACCTCCCTTCAGAATGGCATAGATTCTGCTAACCTGTAAGTACAAGCAAGTAACATTAAAAACAAATAAAACAGATAGATATGGCAAAAAATGTGAACATTACCCCATTACACGACAGGGTAATCGTGAAACCAGCAGCGGCTGAAGAGAAGACTGCAGGCGGCATCATCATTCCGGATACTGCAAAAGAGAAACCACAGCGTGGTATTGTTGTAGCAGCAGGCCCGGGTAAGAAAGATGAGCCGACAACGGTAAAATCAGGCGATACCGTTTTATATGGTAAGTATGCAGGCACTGAAGTATCGTTTGAAGGTGAGGATTACCTGATCATGCGTGAAAGCGATATCCTGGCAGTACTTTAATTGCCGGACCGTATTCTTGAAGTATAATAGTAAACATTCATTAACTAATTGGCTAACAGCCTGATTATCAAATAAATAGTATTATGGCAAAGCAACTCTTATTCAACATTGAAGCCCGCAACAAAATGAAACGCGGTGTTGACATTTTGGCAGATGCAGTAAAAGTAACTTTAGGACCTAAAGGTCGTAACGTAGTTATAGAAAAAAAATTCGGTGCACCGAGCGTAACTAAGGACGGTGTGACCGTAGCTAAGGAAATCGAGCTGGAAGACAGCATCGAGAACCTGGGCGCACAGATGGTGAAGGAAGTAGCATCTAAAACTGCTGATATAGCAGGTGATGGTACTACTACTGCTACCGTATTGGCACAGTCTATTATAGGTGAAGGCCTGAAGAACGTAGCTGCAGGTGCTAACCCTATGGATCTGAAGCGTGGTATCGACAAGGCAGTAACTGCAATTGTTGAGAACCTGAAAAAGCAATCAGAAAAAGTAGGTAACGATAACAAGAAAATAGAGCAGGTTGCATCTATCTCTGCAAATAACGATAACGCAATAGGTTCTCTTATTGCTCAGGCAATGGCTAAGGTGGGTAACGAAGGCGTTATCACTGTAGAAGAGGCAAAGGGCACAGAAACTACCGTAGAGGTGGTAGAAGGTATGCAATTTGACCGCGGATACCTGAGCGCATACTTTGTGACCAAC
>CAYZKL010000047.1:0-6812 GCA_964478855.1 uncultured Flavipsychrobacter sp. | reverse complement strand
AGAATCCTTACATACTGATCTATGAAAAGAAAGTAAGCACGCTGAAGGACATACTGCCTATACTGGAAAGTGTGGTACAGAGCGGCCGTCCGTTGCTGATCATAGCAGAAGATGTTGATGGTGAAGCACTGTCTACTCTGGTAGTGAACAAACTGCGTGGCTCACTGAAAATAGCTGCTGTAAAAGCTCCTGGCTTCGGTGATCGTCGTAAAGAAATGCTGCAGGATCTTGCTGCCCTTACAGGTGGTACGGTTATCAGCGAAGACCAGGGTTACAAACTGGAAAACGCTACTATGGCTTATCTCGGCCAGGCTGAAAGCATCACAATTGATAAAGACAACACTACCATCGTAGGTGGTAAAGGTCAGAAAGAAAACATTGATGGCCGTGTGAACCAGATAAAAACGCAGATCGAATCAACTACAAGCGATTACGATCGTGAGAAGTTACAGGAGCGCCTTGCAAAACTGAGCGGTGGTGTAGCTGTACTGTATGTAGGCGCATCTAGCGAAGTGGAAATGAAAGAAAAGAAAGACCGTGTTGACGATGCATTACATGCTACACGCGCTGCGGTTGAAGAAGGTATAGTACCTGGTGGCGGTGTTGCTTATATCCGTGCTATAGAATCACTGGATAAAGTAAAGACTGAGAATGCTGATGAAAAGACAGGTATTGCTATCGTTCGCCGTGCGCTTGAAGAGCCACTGCGTCAGATCGTGAACAACGCCGGTCTTGAAGCTTCTATCATTGTACAGAAAGTACGTGAAGGTAAAGCTGACTTCGGTTTCAATGCTCGTACTGAGGTTTATGAGAACCTGCTTGCTGCCGGTGTAATAGATCCAACTAAAGTAAGCCGTATAGCACTTGAAAATGCAGCGTCTATCGCCAGCATGTTCCTCACTACTGAGTGTGTTATAGCTGACAAGCCGGAACCTAAGTCTGCAGCACCTGCAGGTGGTGGAATGCCGGGCGGAATGGGCATGGACTACTAAGCAAAAAGAAAGAACATACAAGTTCATAGAAAGAGCTCCGGTATTTACCGGGGCTCTTTTCTTTTATATCAAAGTGAATTTGAGGTTTGTAAATTGATCAATCCAGCTGCGCCCATGCCATACGCAGGGTGATATTATCGTTTCGGGTGTACTGCACCAGAGAAGCATACACTTTGCGCTGTTCATCAAAATCGGCACCTTCTATAAAACTGCACTTAAATTCATTCTTGCCCGGAGTACCATACAGGTAATGCTTGGTCACTTCTTTTTTGCGATCCACTTTGTAATAAAATGCAAGTGCGTGGTCGAATGAGAAAATAGTATCCCCTGGAGACTGTATGGAGTTTTTAAAATTCTTATTGTAATCGTTATAAATGACGTAAAGATCTTTGCCGGTATTGTACGCATTGAATGACAGGAACTGCCTGTTGTAAACCTGCGCAGGCATGTCGTCAAACAGCTTTTGGTGCTGCCATTTCTTGGCAAGCTCAGCGGTGTAGTAGAAGTGGTTGTGACTCATGAAATACTGTACACATGGCAGCACTGCACCCCATAGTTCGTTGCCATCATCATCAAGCTGTGTAATGCCGATATTGCCGAGGTAAGTCTCAAACACATCTGACCGGGAATTAGATACCTCGCCGGTGTAGCGAAACCTGCTGTCTATAGCGCGGGAAATGTCTCGGGCCGTGATGTAGGATGGGCCATATAAATTATAGTAGTACCTGGAAACAGCAACGGACACATTGGTAGTAAGGCCGTTGGAATTGGTAAAAGTTTTTACAGGCAATCCTTCGTATTTCTTTCCTATAGTGTTGCTTTGTTTGATAAAGTCCGTGGCCATTTTATCATGCAGCCATTTGTAACGGATACCCATATTCTGCTCATCTACATGAAGGAAAATATTGTCTGTAAAAGCCGTGGGCAATACCTCCAGGCCGTTCCTCTTAAATCCTTCCCTGTAGCTGAGCATCGTAACATTGAGTGCGCTGGCAAAGGGATTGTAGGTGTAATTGGCATACAGCGGATAAACATCCCTTGGTATGTCTATTGTATTTTTAAGTACACTGGTACTGTCGGCCGGCAGATAATACAATGCCATGGTATGGTCCATTACTGGTAACTCAGGGTCGTAGATGTCAGCGTTAGCCGGCCGGCCATTTGTTATCATTTTAGACAGCACCAGGGTGATCAGTATGCCGTTAGGCTGCTGTTCCGCATTGATCACATCCATGTAGTCATACTTTTTGCGGTTCACGGCAAGCGGTACTTCCCTTACGCGCTTATGTGTATTGCTGAAGTATACAACACGTAGATCACACTCTAAAAACTGGGGTACTTCTGTGGCAAACAATATTGCATAGCTATCTGCCTCCCGGCTTTTCATCACATAAAAAGAGGTATGCTTGTTGATGCTTTTCCATTCACCCAGCAGTTCTTCTTCTATCAATTGTCCGTCATTGCCATCAAACCGAAGCCTTACCAGTGCATGTTTCCCGAGGTGCTCCTGCTCCAGGAACAATACGGCTTCACCATTGATCTCGTACAATCCTTTGAATATGGAACTCCACATCATATTGAGATCCAGCAGGCGGCATGCGTGCTTTTGCACATGCCTTTTCTTATGCATGCTGTCGAATACGGTAACCTGTATGGGTTTTGATGTTTCGAAATGAAAAAGGACAGTACTCCCATTGCGCATGCATAGCACCTTATTGACCCCGGTAGCGCCTATATCAAGCGGTGGGCTCATATCCGGCTTGGTAACCTGGGCGTAAGAGGGTAACGCCAGGATACACAGTAAAAATACACGAAGAAGGGTGAAAGGCTGCATGGCGTTGTATGTTGCATATGCAATATACAAAGACTATAGGTAAGGGTATTCACCCCCTAAAGGGGGGATTTAAATATGCGGCTCAATGTAGCTTCACCCACCCCATCACCAAACTGGTATATTCTCCTTTGGTCCGCTGAACAAGAGTTGCATATATGCCTCGCTCTTCATCGAAATCGGCACCCTCTATAAAGCTCGTATGGTATTCATTACGTTTAGGAGTGCCGAACAAGTAGTGTTTCGTCAGGTTCTTCTTTTTATCCAGTTTGTAATAGCAGGCGTTGGTGTTATGGATGGAAAATATAGTATCGCCGGGCGCAGTGATGGTGTTTTTAAAGTTTTTATTATACTCATTATAGATGACGTAACAATTGGTATTGTGGCAATAGCTATTGAACGATATAAACTGACGTTCATAGATCACTTGCTGTAACCCTGTCATGTAATTTTGTTTCCTGCCTATTAAGTATGCGGGATAAACTCCGTAATATCCCTGTATAACAGGTAAGACAGTACCCCATAGTTCATTACCATCATCGTCAAACTGAGTAATGGCTATAGGCCCCAGGTAGGTAAACCTGTAATCCCGATAGCCAAGATCGCCGGGCTGGGCTATTGTATGTGCCATGGAGAAAATGGTTGTCATCCCATATTGATTAGTTACCATTTTCACCGGCAAGCCGGCATAATAATGGGTAGTATCGGCCTTTCCATACAGGTATTCACTTGCCAGCCGGTTTTTCACCCATTTGTAATTCAGCGACAGATCATTCTCATCAAGTTTGAAGAATAACTGCTCCGTCAGGGCACCGTATTTCCATCCTATACCGAACTTGTATGTTACCGGCAGATAGCTCAACATCAATACATTAAGTGTTTTAGCAAATGCATTGTAGCTGTACTTAGCATAGTAAGGGAATAGTGACTCAGATGTATTTATTGTTTTGCTTTTTGCGATAAGGCTGCCATTCGGAATATAGTACATCAGGAAGTGATGATCGTAAATATCGTCGGTAGGGTCGTTGCCGATCCCGCTCAATGTACCATTCAACTTCAGTTTGTCGAGCCCGAGGGTTATACAGATACCTTCAGGCAGCATTTCCGCACTGGTCACTTTTAAATGGTCATATTTTTTTCTGTCGATCTCCAATGGTACTTTCTTTGTGATCTCATGGCTGTTGTTATAGTATTCGACATAGATATTGCTGTAGAGGAACTGTGGTGCATCTGCGCAGCAAAGTATAGCATAACCTTCCACTCCTTTACAATTCATTACATAAAAGGAGGTAGGCCTGCTCAGGCTTTTTGACGCACCAACGATCTTTTCTTCGATCAAAGAACCGTTGGTGTCACTGAACCGAAGCCTTATGAGCCGATGTTTATTGAGACGTACCTGGACAGTAAACAAAACGATCTCACCGTTGACCTCGAAAAGCCCTTTATATACGGCCTCTCTGAGTTTATAAATATCTAGGTGTCTGCATTGGTGTAGTTTGCTGGCAAGCTGGTGGCCGGTGCTATCAAATACCTTTAAAAGTATTGATTGCTCCGATTCGAAGTGCAATAATGCAGTATTGCCATTTTTAAGGCAAAGGACCTTGTTAATGCCTGTTGCAGGAATGCTGAGTGGGGTACTGAAGCAGGGCAGGGAGTCAATGTGCTGGCCATATAAAATGGTTGGTAAAGCACATAAAAGCAAAATGAGGTAAAATTTAGCGGGATTTACAGCGTGCATATTGCCAATTTATATATGCAATATACAAAAGAGTATAATAAGGCTAAATGGACTGAAGTAGACTATGCCTCTACAAGCGCCATATGCTCTGAGCTCACCATCTGCAAGGCAAGGCTCTTAATGGATGGGTAAACCAACTCATAAACACCCTTTTTGCTTGGTGGCACATCGGCTTCCTGCATGGCTACAATATATATGATAGACTCAGGAATATCGAGTACCGTACATACCTTAGAAATGGTACGTTGGCTTGGGCGTTTTACACCGGTCTCAATTTGTGACAGGGAAGTCTGCGATAATTCACACTTTTCTGCGAGCTCATATTGGGTAATACTGAGCTTCTTACGAATCGACTTTATAGCTAAACCTATGTTCATTTGATAGTTTTTAATAATTTCAGAGAATGTAACCGATAATTAATAAATCTAAATGTACTCTTTTATGCTGTTCTGCTTAATAAGACAGCATGAAAGTGGAAAACGTTGGTAGTTTGTCGAATTTTCATTTTAATCAACTATTATTCCGCCCTTGCTTTGTGTTTTGCTTTTAACTTTGCGGCGTGGCCAATAGTTTATCGGGAACGATCGTATATAATAAGAAGAACCTGCTGGCGGTAATAGTACCGCAACTAAGGAAAGACGGAACGCACTATGAAGTGAATATCAAAGGATATCCGCGTTTTTTTATGACTTGGAGCGAGCTTGGCCGGTATGATATAACCGGTGATGAACGAACTGATATACCTTACCAGGTAGTATTAGGTGTAAGTGATCTTATCGAGGCTTTCAGGCGTAAGTAATAAGTCTGAAAGTCGGTAGGCGGTCATGATTT
Source organism: uncultured Flavipsychrobacter sp. (assembly GCA_964478855.1). Classification (GTDB taxonomy): domain Bacteria; phylum Bacteroidota; class Bacteroidia; order Chitinophagales; family Chitinophagaceae; genus Nemorincola. Next base: position 1,420 of record CAYZKL010000047.1, on the reverse strand, counting down.
TTTTGCCCGTCTGATCTTTATGATGGCTTGGTTGCCCTTTTTGTTATAAGCAAGTATACTGTATTGTTGCGCTCCATCTGTAAGCAACATATTGGCAGTATTGGGTGGGTCCGAACCCTCGTATTCTGCAATGATAGCAAGGGTGTTGACAGCATTGCCGGGAGGCATAGGGATGCGCAAATGCTTCTTTTGTTTTACAATAAAATAATTGGTGAGCAGTGCTTGTCCGTTTAGCATCAGCGTTATCCGGTCCCCATCTGTATTACCTCCATCCCACACATCAATGCCAATAGTGTCTGAATTCCATGTGTATGCCTTTTCGATACCTGCTGTCACTTCATCAGTAGTAAGCGGGGCTATAGGTGCAGCAACGGGTGCCGGTGGTGTATATACTTCAGGCTGCTTTGGTTTTTTCTTCATGGAAATGACGGTATCATAAGCGTCGCGCACAGTGAACAGGTCCCGCAGTTCTTCTGTCACCGCAAAGGTAATGGTGCCGGGTGTGCATGATGTTTTATCGGCCTGGGCACTGGTGAGGGGGCCGGTAAGCACATAGCCTTTATCACTGTGCACATATTCCAGTTTAGCATTCACCATGCACATAAATGCTTTTGTCATAAAGCCATGAGAATACTCTATCGCAATTTCCTTGAACGAAAGGGTGCGCAGTTCGCGATTGAGTTTTGCTTTTACCGTGGCTTTGGTTTCATCAGGCACGGGGAATGTGAAGGAATAACCACTGAGTGTACCGGCAGAATCTGTAAGGAAGAGTTTGTAAGAAAATGATTCACCATTTGCCATATTTATCCTGCCGGTAAGGGTTATTGGCCGGGCCTGGGCAAAGGAGCACAGTGCGAACAACATGGAAACTAACGTAAGCAGCAAACTTTTCGGGATCATATATGTGGGCAAAAGTAAGTTATTCATGTGTAAGGTGTAAGTGGCGCTGTAAAACACAAACCCATGCTCAAATTATTTAACCACATTGTTTTTTTGTTACGCAACACTTACCAGGCAATGCTTACCACAGATCACAACCCTGATTCTGTGGGTATCTTATAAAATTCCGCATCCCAGGCAGTGTTATATTTGTATCATCGATCATAGTACCATAGGCTGTAATAAACCCATAACAGGCGTGTTAAAACCGGTGATATTACCGGTTGATTTGCTAACCCTGAAAGGTGACATGATTATAGATATATGAGAACAATAAACGCAAACCCCCAAGGGGTGATATATGCTCCCTGCACTCACCCCGAATAGGGTGTCTTAGAGGTGAGGGGGGTGACCCGATAACTATCGGAAGACATCTAGGAAACTTATCCCTTATCCCTCTTTTTATGGGTGACCCCATATGGGGTCACCCTCACCCCAAACTATAATTGATAATCAATGGATTAGATTAATGGGGTGAGCA